>PPDG01000475.1 GCA_002899795.1 Desulfobacteraceae bacterium
CAAGTACGCCTCGGGTCCAACTCCCTGCGGTTGCCCGGTGGCACACCCATCTTCAAGGTCTCGAGACGCCAATTCATGAAATATGCGGGCTAGTCCTCAGCCTATCATGAGATTAGAAACCCAATGGCATATTTCCTGCAAACTTGATTGCTGCGAGGAGAGAGACTGTACACTTTTCTTTTTCGTATACCAACCTCCCTTTTCAAAAGCCCTCACACCAACACTTGCGGTGGGGGCAACCAACAAGAGAGGCGGACACAATGGCATTTGAAGACCATCGCGCACATCCAAGGGCAAACCTGAGATGGCCTGTTTCCGTTCAACTTAGTGGTGCAGTCACTGAAGGAGTGACGAAAGACATTAGTGAAGGCGGTGCGTACGTGTGCTGTACTAACCCATTGGGACCAAACGAAGTCCTTGATATGGTCATAAATGCCCCAGATAAACCGCTGAATGTCAAAGCTGAGGTGGTGTGGTCGAGTATGTCTGGCCTTGATGACGAGATTACTCCAGGGGGAATGGGTGTTCGTTTTCTGAATATCGGTAGTGAAGACAGAAGAATCATTGCTAAAGCGGTAGCTGAACACCTCAGTGAAGATATGGAATCTGAAGAGTTACAAGATTCGATGTTTGATACGTTGGAAATCAACTAGCCCCTCCCTCTCACGAGCATCTCCTGTCCCTATTCTCCCTGTTTCTCCTGTTTTATTGTAGCTCGCTCGCTAACCCCGTCCGCCTCAGGCGGACTACGGGGAATGCGCTCGCTGCATCATTTTCATGAAACATCCGGGCCTATGGATTTTTAGAAATTCAAGTAAAACAATATATTTTCCTATTGACCTTAGATTTTTTGGGATTAGAATTAATGGTCAGCTCGCACTTTAACGTAGCTCCCTTGGAAAGGGAGTTCTTATCAGTATTGAATAGCCAAGAACCAAAACAGCCGAGAAAGGTTTAGGGTAAACGCTATGTATGCCATATTGACACCCGACAGTGAGCTACGCAAAGTCATTGAAACGGGTACCCAGGCCGCAAGCAACCTTTGCTGGGCCTGCGGCACATGTGACAACGAATGCCCCATCAACCTTGCCAGCAACCGCCTTTCCCCCCGGAAGATTGTGAGAATGGCGAGTATGGGATTACTCGATGAATTACTCTCCATACCGGAAATTTGGTACTGTCTGACTTGTCAGCGTTGTCTCGACGTCTGTCCAAACGGAGTGAAGCCTGCGGAAGTGATCCGCTTTATTAGGGAAGAATCTTTGCGTCGTCAAATCGTCAAATGGGAAACACTGCAAGACTACGAGAAGCTTTTCGGCCGTTTCCAGCGCGTCCGTTGGCACGCCACGGTCCGCTGCATCCAAGGGGAACTGGACGCCGTTACTGATGACCAGTGGTATGCGTGGCTGGATACCCCGGTGGAACTGCCGGGGACTAAGATAACCCCCAAGGCCTCTGCCGACCGGACAGTGTATTTCCGCCAGATGGCCGATTCCAATATAACGCTTTGCCTGACGTGCAGCGAATGCACCAACTGCTGTCCGGTATTTCATGAACGGTCGGTTTTTGATCCCCAGGCCACGATCCGCATGGTGAACCTGGGCCTTACCGAGGAACTTCTGCATTCGCCTTCCATCTGGCTTTGTATCGATTGCGGTCGCTGCAGTAAAGCCTGTACCCAGACGGTCAAAGCGCGCGAGCTTATCGGCCGTCTGCGCCAGATGGCCATCGATGGTGGATACGTAAGCCCACGTTTGCCCTACCAACTGAAAAAGGCCGAAAAATTGCTGTATCCGAGATTGCTGGATGAAATCGATGCATGTTTTGGATTTTCCAGTGGGAGGATACTGCTTTCTGATATCGCCTGAGCAGTTGAAGCTCTCAGTTTAGGTGTATGCAATTTTTGGCGGCTAATCAAATCTATATCCAGCCGGCACTATATCGATAGGATATATGCTCCGCTCCCCTTTGTGGTGTGCCGTCCATCTCCGCCAAACTAACCGAGACTCATGGCATAGTTCCTGCATTTTGAAGTAAGCTGCCAAACTGGGTTGGCAATCGTTGTTCTTAGGGAGTTATCCATGAAGAAATTCTTACTGGTTCTCTTTACCTTTGCTGCAATTGGCTGCGCCCACGCTCCTGATTATCCTCTGCCCGGCAAGCCTGAATTCTCCACAGATGAAGGGAGAAACTGCGCTATTAAATGTCAGACAATACACGATGAGTGCGAATCGCCTGCCTCCGAATGTAACCAAGAACTCGACCAGTGTTACCAGCTTTGCAAGGAACTGTTAGAATAGCCTTGGTATATCTGAAACTCCACTCCACCCTTCATTTTACTGACCTCCACCTCACAACTCAGCGGACGGAAAACAGTTTTAAATCGTCTACTATTTATTCTTAAGTATCACAGAATATTTCAAGGTTTTTTATTGCAATACCTTGAAAAATCGCTATACTCCTTAGTTTATGAGCAAGGCAGTGGTTTCATTCAAAATCGACTCCAGAATAAAGGAAATCCTCCAGAAGTTAGCGGAAGAGGATACCCGCACCCTCAGCAATTATCTTGTGACCATTATTCAAGACCACCTCAAAGCCAAAGGCATCCTCTGGGGAGCCGAAGAGCAGCACGAGGAAAACGAGAAAGAAGAAAGCGCGATTCGCTTCTCTGGCAAGAATATCACTCCTCCACCTACTGATGATCATTAACCCGGATAAGACCAATCTGAGATAGCTTGATCCGACCTCCAACTGGCACTATCTTGAGGCCGGCCCACATTGAAATGGCGGGATTGGCAGAAGAGGGGAATGATGGCTGAGAGAATCTGGCATCATTTCTATGATGAGGGTGTTTCTTTCGAAATTGAACCACCTGAGGACCCCCTTTTCGTTCAACTGGAAAAAGCGGCTCTAGAGTTTCCTCAGGTCATTGCTACCGATTTCATGGGGGCCCGTCTTACTTACCGGCAATTGGCCGAGCAGGTGAACCGGTTTGCCTCCTCTCTCAGTGGTATGGGTGTCGAGCCCGGTGACCGGATAGCAATTATGCTGCCCAATTGTCCGCAAACCATTATCGCCTACTATGCCGCCCTCAGCATTGGCGCCGTGGTGGTAATGACCAATCCCATGTACGTGGAGAGGGAGATGGCCCATCAGTTTGCTGATGCTGGGGTAAAAGTGCTGGTGGGCTTGGATCATCTCATGCCGCGGATCGAGAAGGTCTGGAAAGAGACACCCGTGGAACAGCTCATCATCACCAGCATCCGGGATTGCCTTCCTTTTCCACTAAACATGCTCTATCCCCTGAAAGCTAGAAAACAGAAGCTGAATCTGAGGGTGCCTTATGGAGAGTCTGTCCATTCGTTTAAGAGTCTGGTTAAGAACAGCCCTGGGAACCCGCCCCGACCAGAGGTGGCTATGGATGACCTGGCCGTGCTCCAATACACCGGAGGAACCACGGGCATAGCCAAGGGTGCCATGCTTACCCATCGCAACCTCATGGCCAATGTGATTCAGCTCATGGCCTGGTGCCCGCTCAACCGCGGACAGGAACGAATCCTCTGTGTGGCCCCATTTTTCCATGTGCTGGGCATGACCGTACTCATGAATCATTCCGTTTGCTGCTGCGGTTCAATGATCTTGCTGCCTCGCTTCGAAATCAATAATCTTCTCAAGACCACCGTGAAGGCCAGACCAACCATTGCGGTCCTAGTCCCAACTATCTTTACGGCCATGGTCAACTACCCTGAGATATCCAGATGCGATATCTCCTCGATCAACTACTGTTTCAGCGGTTCGGCCCCCCTGCCGTTAGAAATCATGAATAAATTTGAGGAGATTACCGGCGGTATTATCTTTGAGGCCTATGGTCTTACCGAGGCATCACCCGTGACCCACGCGAACCCCATTCAAGGCGAACGAAAGCCGGGAAGCGTCGGTATTGCTTTACCCTCCGCGGACGCCAAGATCATGGACCTGGAGAGCGGCACCAGGGAGCTGCCCGTGGGCGAACCCGGAGAACTGGTGGTGAAAGGGCCTCAGGTCATGAAAGGCTATTGGAATATGGAGGAAGAGACCGCAGAAACCCTAAGGGATGGCTGGCTCTATACCGGGGACATAGCCTATATGGATGCGGACGGCTACGTCTTCATCGTGGATCGCAAAAAAGACATGATCATTGCCGGGGGCTATAATGTCTACCCGCGGGAAATCGATGAAGTGCTCTACGAACACCCTAAGATTGCCGACGCAGTGAGCATTGGTGTTCCCGATGCTTACCGAGGTGAGACCGTGAAGGTATTCGTTGTGGTCAAACCGGAAGAAACCCTTACAGAAGAGGAAGTTATAGCTCACTGCAAGGATAAACTAGCAGCCTATAAGGTTCCTAGCATAGTGGAATTTCGCCAGGAACTTCCCAAGAGCATGGTGGGAAAGGTGCTTCGCAAGGAACTTCGTGCCGCAGAATCCCGCACCACCGAGGGGGAGGGCGCACCCGGATAGGTGATAATTTGGTAGCCGGCAAGAGTCCCTCCTCTAGCCCGGATATTTCATGAATAACTTACTGCGACCACGGATATGGCCGTCCTTCCTGGCGTCCTCGGGTCTCGACTCCTGCGACGTACCGTTCAGGTGCGCCTCGGACCAATCCCGCGGTACGGTTCCCAGGTGGCACGCCCATCTTCGCGGTCTCGCGACAGCAATGCATGAAATATCCGGGCTAGTCCTAAAAGGAACGTCATACCTTGGTAGCAATCCCCACTTTTCACTCCAGTTAAAAAAATGTCTCATTTTGAAGATTGACAAATTGTCATTCTGGACGTATCGTTTTTGTAATTAATCTGAAGCCTTGCTTTTAACTTGGACTGCATGATGCGGTTTTCGACAACCCAATGATCGGTTGGGTTTAAGGCGCTTTTTATAGATAGAAGAAACGTGACACACTAACCTGAGAGAGATGGAGAGGGTTTATCATGAATAGCACGAGAATAGTAAGCTTCATTAGTTTGATTCTGATTGTAGTGATATCGGTGGCTGGGGTTGCCCTGGCAGAGGAGAGGCTGGTACCCAAAATCGAGAACTTTATCATTCTCGTAGATCATTCAGGCTCAATGTTTCTGACCAACCAGGGTGCGATTCCAACGAAAGCGAAACAAGCCAAGGATATACTGTCTGCCATGAACAGACGTATTCCTGAACTGGGCTATGTGGGTGCAATTCAGATATTTCCACCTAGTAAAACCCTGATTGGACCAGAACAATACAATCGTAACTCATTTGGAGGTGCCATTGAAAACCTGCAAGAAAAGGGGAAGATCTTTGGAAATCAGACACCTTTGGGAAGGGGGATTGTAGATCTAGTCGAAGTTCTAAAAGATATGCCTCCAGGGAAAACGGCGATTATCATTTTCTCCGATGGTGAGGAGAACTTGGATATAGAAGCATTGAAAGCACAAGAGGCATTGGGCGCGGAACAGCGAGAGATAAATTTTCACACGGTTTCTTTTGCGGACAAAAAAGAAGGAAGAACGGTTCTTGAAGAAATGAGCAGAGTAAGCGATGGCATCTCCGTTGAGGGAGGTGAATTAGCTTCTGATGAAGTTGCACTAGATCGTTTTGTCAAAGACGTCTTTTATCTAGTGGAAGTTCTTTTGGACAGTGATGGCGATGGGGTGGTGGACGAAGCGGATAAATGTCCCAATACGCCGAGAGGGATTACCGTGGACGCGCGGGGTTGTCCACCTGACAGTGACGGTGATGGGGTGCCTGACTATCTAGATCGATGTCCTGGCACACCGCCAGGGGTGGCGGTAGACAACTCTGGCTGTCCTTTTGATAGTGATGGTGACGGCGTAGCTGACCATTTGGACAAATGCCCCAATACTCCCAAGGGAGCTACCGTAAACGAAGCAGGGTGTTGGAGTCTCCAGGCGACGACCCTATATGATAGCAACAGCTCCTACATAAGGACTGAGGCCTATCCATTACTGGACGAGGTAGCTAGCATTCTGGAGAAAAATCCCGAAATGGCGGTGGAAGTCCAGGGTCATACGGACAACAGAGGGACCGCAAAATACAACCAGTGGCTGTCTGAAAAGCGCGCCGAGAAAGTGAAGGATTACCTGGTGAGCAAAGGTATTGACCCCAGTCGGCTTGAAGCCAAGGGATATGGCCTCACACAGCCGGTGGCATCGAATGCCACTGAGGAAGGACGGGCCCAGAATAGGAGGGTGGAATTAAAACGCCTTCGTTAGGCCCTAGTCCGGATATTTCATGAATTCACGCCCTGGCGTGACTGCGACCACGGATATGGCCGTCCTTCCTGGCGTCCTCGGGTGTTCCTTCGACAGGCTCCCCGGGACTATGCCCGGGACAGGCAGGACAGGCTCACCCTGCGACGTACCGTTGAGGTACGCCTCGGAACCAATCCCGGGGTGCCGCGGGACGGTTGCATTGCAATGGAAGTTCCAGGAGTAGGCCTCTATTCAATCCAAATCCTTGCTACTCGAAATGAAAGGGATCTCAAATATGTCTGACCCAACAGAAAGACGAGAGTTTCCCAGGGCTCAAGCAAAATGGACTGTGACTTTGCTGATCGCCGAAACTCAAATCGAAGGGGCAATAGAGAATTTTACTCCTAAAGGGTTGTTTATCTCTTGTGACCAGTTCCCAGAGATAGAGGGTAGTTTTCGAATGGTCATCAAAATTCCGGGTCGTCCAACCATGAATGCTGCTGGCAAGGTAATGTGGTCTACTATCCTTGACGCCAGTGAGAGTGGAGCACGTTTGGGGGTTGGTATAGAATTAACAGAAATCTCAGAAAGCGACCTGCAGTACCTTTACGAAATTATGAAAGAATATCGCGAAGGATAGAGCCAAGGGAATGGAGAAGAATGACCAGAAAACAACGAAGATTCTTTCTGGTGCTTGCATTTGTGGTGATAAAACTACCAGCCGCGGCCTCTGCTGAACGAGTACAGATACGCGGCGACTACTGCTATCAATATGGAGATAGCGAATCCCTGCTGGCTGCCAAGGAAGTCTCATACGCTATGGCTTTGAGAAAGGCCATAGAAAGATACAAGACCTTTGTAGCTTCCACGAGTGTTGTGGACGATTTCCAACTGCGGAAGGACCTGGTTGAAACGATAGCTTCCGGTTATGTGGAAAATATTGAGGTTGAAAGAGAAGATATCGAAGGGAGAACTGTATGCACAGAACTGGTAGGCTATGTTAATCCTGAGGCGGTCAAAGATATTATAGCGAAGAAGGTCAAGATATTGAGTAGACAACGGAGAAGAGAGTTTGGTGGAATAATCAGCAATCTTTATTTGAAAATAATAAATTACAAGGTAGATACAGATAGCGGTGGCAATAAGCTCTTACGTGTCTTTTACCAAATCAAGCAATCGCCGCCGCCAGGTGGCACGAGGATGGCGGTTTTTTGTTTTGACGAAGAGGGCAATCCTATACAGACTTCATTTTGTGATATAGTTGCCAGCAGCTCTTTTAGGGGAGCCTTCGGAGAACAGACTTGTGTAATACCAGCTAAAGCGGTATCCATCAATATTAGGTTTTGACCACGACTAAGTTATCGTGCAGGTTAGGGGTTTTCTTATTCCTCTCCAAGAATAAACATCCACTGATTCATTCCAAACATAATGCAACAGTGTAAAAGACCTTAGCCAGGTCTTGCTCTCCCGATACGATCCCTGCGAACAGGAAACCCCCACAACGAGTTCGACTATTCTCTACCCTGTTGGCATCGTTTTGAAACCTTGATTGGGTGCAAGACTAAATAGGTTCCAGGTTGGGTTTATAAAGTACCTGACAGTCTCTTCAGGACCCATTGGTTATTTTTGTGCCGGGTCAACGGGGGATTTTTTTCGACAGATATGCAGGAATAGACAGGGAATATTATTCTTGTTTCTCTGTTATGTTGGCACTTTGTTTGCATAAACATAAAAATGAGCATATCGCTCCCATAATGTTCCCTCCCTTTTCTCTTGACCCCATCGGCTTTGGTGTGGTTGGGCCGATGGGGACTTTTTTTGTGCCTTCTCATTTCACATTTCTTCGCGCTCGCTTCGCTCCGCTCAGTCCCGCAAGCGGGTTCCCGGTTTCTCATTTTGGTGGACTGTTTCATTTAGTTTCATCCTTGAGTCTTCAATTATAAATGGGTAAAGCGAATTGCCCAATGAAAGTGCAATGCTCAATGTACTATTTGACTCTTTTACTCTTTTGCTATTAAAATCGCATCGAATTTGAGTTTATGATTGCAGGGAGTAAGAATGAGTAAAAGTTTGCTGGAACAGATCGCAAAGCTAAAAAAGAAACTCAACGCAATTATCCTGGCCCATAACTATCAACGTCCGGAAGTCCAGGATATTGCTGATTATACTGGAGATTCCCTTGAGTTGAGTCGCAAGGCGGCCGGAACCGATGCTGAAGTGATCGTCTTTTGCGGCGTCCATTTTATGGCGGAGACCGCCAAGATCCTGTCGCCGCAGAAGACGGTGCTGCTTCCCGATGAGGAGGCCGGTTGTCCCATGGCTGATATGATTACTGCCGACCAATTGGAGCAGGAGAAGGCCAAGTATCCCGGGGTCCAGGTGGTCTGCTATGTTAACTCAAGCGCTGCGGTAAAGGCAGAATCCGACATCTGCTGCACTTCTGCCAATGCGGTGCAAGTAGTAGAGGCCATGGATAGGGAGCGGCCCATTCTTTTCGTCCCGGACCAGTACCTGGGGCATTACGCCATGCGCAAGACCGGTAGAGAAATGCATCTGTGGCCTGGATATTGCCCGACTCACATGAAGATAGGGGTTGATGATGTGAACAGACAGAGAGCACGATACCCGGGGGCCAAGGTACTGGTTCACCCCGAGTGCCGGCCGGATGTAATCGATGCTGCCGATGAGGCTCTCAGCACTGGCGGCATAATTCGTTATGCACAATCCTACCAGGGCAGTACTCTTATTGTGGGTACGGAGACCGGGATTCTGCATAGACTGCGGAAAGAAAATCCCGCGGTGGAATACGTGCCTGTAACCGAACGAGGGGTGTGCCCCAATATGAAGTGCATCACCCTGGAAAAGGTGCTCTGGTCCATGGAGGAGATGGAGCCCAATATTGAAATTCCGGAAGACGTTAGGCAGCAGGCCTTGGCAGCAGTAGAAAGGATGCTGGCCCTGTAGTGCGTAGCAGGCAGGAGGCAGATTGCAGCGGGCAGAAGACAGAGGGTAGATTGCAGAATTCTTGGCTGCTAACTGCTAGCTGCCAGCTGAATAATTCCGGCCAAACCGAAGAGACCTTAAATCACCGGAGTTCGCCATTGGAAAGGGGACATGGTTGTTGTCTACACCTCCGATCTCCATGGAAACAAAGAGCACTATCAAGAACTGTTTGAGCTGGCTGAACAAAGAAAAGCTCAGGCGATAATTATTGGGGGCGACATGCTGCCTATCCGCGGCCCCTTTAAATACTCCCTGCAAGAGCAACAAAATTTCATATTTTCTTATTTAGAGCCCAAGATTCGGGATTTTCGTTCCAGAGCTCCACACACCACCATCTATGCTATGCTCGGCAATGATGATTGGCAGGCGAGCAACGTCCACCTCGAGACTTTGGTAGCAAAGGGCACACTGCGACTGCTTCATGGTGAAAAGCATGAGCTGGGATCTGGTTATGAATTAGTCGGATATTCTCATGTTCCACCTACGCCTTTTACCATCAAAGACGGCGAACGTAGAGATCTCCTGGATGACGCTGTTGATGGACAACGCTGTACTGCGTGTGTAAGCCAGGGGTCGAAGATCATCGTAGTTGACCCGCGTCGATACTTCGCCAGTATGAATTCCGTTGAGGAAGAACTGGAGGAGCTGCCAACGGCTCGAGATCCTCGCAAGACCGTGTACGTTATGCATTCTCCACCCTTTCGCACCAATTTGGATAGACTCTTTGATGGCCGTTGGATTGGTAGCCAGGCCATAAGGGCGTTCGTTGAGAGGTATCAGCCTTATCTGACCCTACACGGTCATATCCACGAATCGTCAGAGATCAGCGGTACTTACTGGGATCGGATCGGGAAGACTATCTGCATCAATCCAGGACAATCCACTGAAGAGCTTTACGCCGTAGTCTTCGAGCTTGAAGATATTACCGCAACTATTGAACATACGGTGTTTGGGCCCATGGCATAAAGCGCCAAGTGCCATTTCGCATTGTACATTTCGCATTTCTCAGTATAATAAAATGACCTCATTGCTCATATCTCCCAAGGTGTAATGCCAGAGGCGCAATGCCAGATGAGAAATGCAAAATGTGCATTGTTAGCTGGTCAAATTTGAAGAATACATCACACCTGCTGTAAGTCTTATGTCACTGCCAAAACTGACCAGGGAAATGTTGAGTCCACTTTACTGGTGGCAGGAGTTTGTGCGACAGCTCCAGGAGTTGCGCGGCAGACCCCGCGAGCTATCCCTGGGGATCGCCATAGGGGTGTTCGTTGGCATCACCCCAACCATTCCCTTACACACCGTGCTGGCCATAGCTCTGGCCGCGGCCCTGCGGGGTAGCAAACTCGCGGCGGCGCTGGGGGTTTGGGTGGCCAATCCATTGACTATTCCTATTTTTTACTACGGCAGTTATCAATTGGGAAGATTTGTTCTGAGGTTGCCTGAATTGGCACTACCTCCGGACTACTCAGTGCTTTCAATGGTGAGGATCAGTGGTCGTGTAACAGTGGCAATGTTGCATGGTGGTGTACTCTTGGGAATCTTGCCGGCGGTGGCGGCCTATTTCTTGACATACAGGTTCACTAGTTCCAGCCGTTTTCAGGGGAAACCCGGTCTCACTACACCTGATCCTGGTGACACGGGTCAATAGTTTGACCTCAGAGCCCAGTGGTGGGCTTGGGAGCGGGGAGCATGATCTCTCCTCAGCAGGCGCTGAAGATACTCGGCAAAAGGCCGACCAAAAGCCTTGGTCAGCACTTTCTCATTCATCAGGCAACCGCAGGAAAAATAGCGGCCGCAATTCATCCCGAGCCGGGAGATGTGGTGGTGGAAATCGGGGCGGGACTGGGAGCTCTGACTTTGCCGTTGAGCAAAAGCGGCGCCCGTGTGATCGCGGTTGAGGTTGATTCAGAGCTGGCGGCATTCTTACACAGGCAGTTTAGGGCGAAAACCGGTGAGGAAACCGTAGGTGTAGAGTGCATGGACATATTGAAACTTGATCTCGTTGCTCTGCATGACCGGTTCAAGAGAAAATTGAAGATCATTGGCAATCTACCCTACAACATCAGCAGCCCCGTTTTGTTCAAACTCATGGAAGGAGCGGACTGCATCCAGGAAGCGGTACTGATGTTGC
Organism: Desulfobacteraceae bacterium; assembly: GCA_002899795.1. Lineage (GTDB taxonomy): Bacteria > Desulfobacterota > Syntrophobacteria > BM002 > BM002 > BM002. The sequence continues at coordinate 11,368 of PPDG01000475.1, forward strand.
AGAATGAAGTGGCGGAAAGGGTTCTGGCTGGGCCAGGTAGCAAGGATAACTCCATCCTCTCGATAATGGCCGCCTATCACAGTGAGCGCAAACGGTTTATGCGAATTAAGCCATCGCAGTTTCACCCTCCGCCCAAGGTGGACTCTCAGGTCATATGTCTTACATTTCGGAAATGCCCGCTGACACCGAGGGTGGAATCCCCCTGGCTTCTCCAGGTGGTGAAGGCGGCTTTCTCTCATCGGCGCAAGACCATAAAAAATAGTTTGCTGGCCAGTAATTTCCCTGATCTTACTCCTGAGTCTGTTGGCACGGCTTTGGATGAAGCGGCCATTGAATCCCGTAAGAGGCCAGAGAGTCTTGGTCTTGAGGACGTCTTACGGCTGGCACGTGCCCTGTCTAAAAAAAGCGAGAAAAGGTAATCGAAATGGGGACGCCATGCTCGACTGACCAGCTGCAAAAGCGGTTGACGTTAGAAAATAGTCGTGGTATTTGTCATAGGTTATAATGACAGCATAATCCGCTTGGATCCATCTAGTGGACTGAGACGGTAGTGAGCCAGTCGATAAGGCCGACGCAAACGCGGTCAATATCGCAGCCAGATCCGGAAAGTGATTGAGCCTTCTGGACAGTCGTCTTGGAGGCTTTTTGCATGCTTGGCTACCGTGTCCGAGTTCACTGGAATGGAAGGCAAAATTTCATAGACACGGAGGAGGTCAGGCCATGCAGCGTATTTTTCTGAAAGCCAAAATACATCGGGTCCGGATTACGGCTGCGTGTTTGGACTATGAGGGCAGTTTGAGCATCGATCAAAGCCTCATGGCTCAGGCAGATATCGCGGAGTACGAGCAGGTGGGGGTATATAACCTTTCCAACGGGGAACGGTTTGATACTTATGCCATAGTTGGGCCCGAAGGATCCGGGGAAATCTGCCTCAACGGTGCTGCTGCTCGCAAAGGCCAACCAGGTGATTTGATTATAATAACCACTTACGCTTTGCTGGATGAAGAGGAGTTGGCAGGCCACCAGCCGAAGGTCATACTGGTAGACGAGAACAATCGATCTCGGCCGGTGGTAGCGATGACCAGTAGATAACCAGAACATGCGATTCTTTAATTGGCTTAAATCCATAATTCGCGGCTACTTTCTTGCCGGCCTCCTCGTCATCCTTCCATTGGGCGCGGTTATTTTCGTGATCTCAGCCATTCTGAGGCTGATGGACCGGGCTCTGGGCGTGATCCCCCCCAAATTCCATCCTGAAGCCTATCTTCCCTTCAAGATTCCGGGTCTCGGGCTGGCTCTGTTCATTGCAATAGTGCTGGTAACCGGGGTTCTGGTGAAGAATTACATTGGACGACGGGTAGTTGACTTCGGCGAGTACATGGTCTCTAAGATCCCTTTGGTGCGCCCCCTTTATGGGGCGGTTAAGCAGCTTATTCTGGCGATTTTCGGCGACGCCCATGATGCGTTCAAGCGGGTTGTTCTGGTGGAATATCCCAGAAAGGGGGTCTATTCCTTGGCGTTCGTCACCGCAAAGACATCGGGGGAGATCCAGGAGCAGATGGGCGGCACCAAGATGATAAGTATTTTTCTTCCAACGACACCGAATCCCACCTCAGGATTCTTCCTGGTGTTGCCGGAGGAAGATACTATCCCCTTGAGCATGAGCGTGGAAGAGGCTTTCAAGCTTCTGATTTCCGGCGGTGTTGTTGAACCGGGAGGAAGCGCGTCCCAGTTTCCCTTCGGCAAGAGACAGCGCAATGCAAGCAATGCAGAGAGTGCCAGGCAAGTTGCACAGCTGGAAGGCGATGCGACCTCTTCGACCCATTCGACAGGCTCAGGGCAGGCAAGCTCAGGGCAGGCAAGCTCAGGGCAGGCAGGCTCAGGGCAAGCGCGTGAGCCAGGAAAAAGTGCTGATAAAGGTTAGCACGGCTAGTAAATTTTTAATATTGGGTTAAACTGATTTCTATATACAGTTTGCAGTTGAGCAGGGAAACTGCTGAAGATGACAAGCTGATGGCTGGAAGTTAAAACAAGGAGGCGTGTTAAATGTCTACAACCAACTATCTATTTACTTCTGAATCGGTCACAGAAGGGCACCCGGACAAGATAGCCGATAAGATTTCTGATTCGATTCTGGATTCCATCATGGCCGAGGACAAACAGTGTCGAGTGGCCTGCGAGACCATGGTTACCACCGGTACGGCCATTATTGCCGGTGAGATCACCACCAGCACCTGGGTGGATATGCCCCAGATCGTAAGAGAAACCATCAAGGAGATCGGCTACAACAACTCGGGGATGGGGTTCGACTGGGAGACCTGTGCGGTGTTGACCTCAATCGACAAGCAATCACCGGATATCTCCCAGGGAGTTACCGCAGGTGAAGGTCTTTTCGAAGAGCAAGGCGCCGGAGACCAGGGGCTGATGTTCGGCTATGCCTGCAACGAAACCCCGGTTCTCATGCCCATGCCCATCTACTACGCCCACCGGATCACGAAGCATTTGGCGCAAGCCCGGAAGAGTGGGGCGTTGGATTTTCTCCGCCCCGACGGCAAGTCGCAAGTTACGGTGGAATACGACAACGGTACTCCCAGAAGAGTTCACACCGTGGTGGTGGCAGCCCAGCATATACCCCAGGTGAAGTACGATACCCTCCGGGAGGGGATTATTGAGGAGGTGATTCGCAAGGCTATCCCTGAGGATATGCTGGACGATCAGACCATGTACTACATCAATGCCACGGGTCGTTTTGTAATCGGCGGACCCATGGGGGATTGTGGTCTGACTGGACGCAAGATCATCGTCGATACCTACGGCGGTCAGGGCAGCCACGGTGGCGGTTGCTTTTCCGGCAAGGACCCTTCCAAGGTGGACCGGAGCGGCTCCTACATGGCCCGCTACGCGGCCAAGAACATTGTTGCCGCCGGGCTGGCAGACAAGTGCGAGGTTCAGATTGCCTATTGCATCGGAGTGGCAGAGCCGGTGAGCTTGATGATAGATAGTTTCGGCACCGGCAAGCTCCCACCGGAGCGGCTGGTGGAAATCGTGCGTGATACCTTCAGTTTCAAGCCGGCTAATATGATCAGCCACCTCAAGCTGCTGCGACCGATTTTCAAGAAGACCGCCTGCTACGGGCACTTTGGCCGCAATGATCCTGATTTCACCTGGGAGCATACTGACAAAGCCGACGAACTGAGAGAGAAAGCGGGCTTGTAGCTCAGCTGGCAGCAGACAGCTGGCAGCAAGCAGAAGACAAAAGAAAGACGGCGAGTTTTTTGCCAGTTGTCCGTGGTCCGTGGTCCGTTGCGAATAAAGCATAAAGCAAGGAGTCAGGAGTCAGAATTAAGGAGAAAAGACATCATGATTGAGTTTCTCTCAACTACTGGATACTGACTACTGGCTATTAACTACTCGATTCTTTGTTCATCTTACAACAAGTGACGGCGAAGCGTACTGACCTAATGACGCCGAAGGCACATGACTAATGCCAAATGCCAAATGAGCAATGCGAAATGTTTGGTTTTGGAAGGAGGACTTCGTTCGTATGGAATATGATGTAAAGGATCTTTCATTAGCGGAAATGGGTGGAAATCGGGTGGAATGGGCAGCCCAGGGAATGCCGGTACTTAATGCTATCAAAGCTACTTTTGCCCGTGAGAAACCTTTGCAGGACGTTCGGATCGCCGCTTGCCTGCACGTAACCACAGAGACTGCCGTGCTGATGCAGGCGCTCAAGGCAGGTGGGGCAATAGTGCACTTATGCGCTTCCAACCCGCTGAGCACCCAGGATGATGTGGCGGCCTTTTTGGTTGCCAGCGAGAAAATCCCGGTGTTTTCCATCAAGGGCGAAGACACGGATACCTACTATCGCCATATATACCAGGCTCTGGAGGTTAAACCTCAAATTACCATGGACGACGGGGCTGATCTGGTGAGCACAATCCATGCGGAGAAGCGAGATCTTCTGGAAGAAATCATTGCCGGAACCGAGGAAACCACCACAGGAGTAATACGCCTCAAAAGCATGGCCGCCGAAGGCGTGCTGGCCTATCCAATAATTGCCGTTAATGACGCCAACACCAAGCACCTGTTCGACAATCGGTATGGAACCGGTCAGAGCACGGTGGATGCCATCATCCGGGCCACCAATCGGTTGCTGGCCGGTTCTACCTTTGTGGTGGCAGGCTACGGTTGGTGCGGTCGCGGCGTGGCAATGCGAGCCCAGGGAATGGGGGCCAACGTAATCGTCACCGAGGTAGATCCTTTGCGCGCCCTGGAGGCGGTAATGGATGGCTATCGAGTGATGCCCATGCTGAACGCAGCTGAACTGGGGGATTTCTTCTGTACCGTGACCGGGGATATCAAGGTTCTCCGGGATGAGCATTTTGCCGTTATGAAAGACGGGGTCATAATCTGCAATTCTGGTCATTTCAATGTGGAAATCGACCTGGAGGCCCTGGCCGAGATGAGCAAGGAAAAGCGTCAGATTCGGGAAAGCGTAGAAGAATATCTGTTGTCGAATGGTAAGTGTGTTAATGTACTGGGGGAAGGGAGGTTGGTTAATCTGGCTGCTGCCGAAGGGCATCCTTCCAGTGTCATGGACATGAGCTTTGCCAATCAGGCACTGATGGCCTCTTATGTGATCGAAAAGGGAGCTGAGCTGGAAAACAAAGTCTATGGAGTGCCTGAGGAGATCGATCAGGAGATCGGCAAGCTCAAACTTGCAGCCATGGGGATTGAGATCGACGAACTGCTCCCGGAACAGGAGAAGTACCTGAGGTCCTGGGATATGGGGACGTAAGGATTACGGATTTCGGATTTCGGATTGCGAATTTAACAAAAAGAGCAGGTAGGAGGCAGATAGCAGCCCCGCGACAAGCTCGGGACAGGCAGGCAGAAAAACACTGGGAACTAGACAACATACACTAGGCACTATTTCGAATCATTCTAATGCCTGGTGTCTAGTGTTTAGTGCCTAGTTGAATTGCTGATCGCTGAAGGCTGAAAGCTGACAGCTAAACTAGACCGGCAAGACTGACCAAACCGGCTAAACCGACTAAACAGACATTAGGCAGGTAGCGCTTTGCGACTCGCCCGAAATGATGACTTGAACACTAGTGCCAAATCGGTATTGGTGTTTTTTTTGTCTCTGACGATATTGCTCGCCTCAGCCTGCGGGCCGTCGCGGGTGGCAACTCCCGTTAGCAGGCCGGAGCAACCTCTCCAGGAAGTCCCTCCCCAATCGGTGGAGCTGGAAAGAGATGACTTGAGCCGAGAGCTGTTGGTGCAGGCGGTTCAAAACAGCCTGCTCTATTACGAACGGCTGCCTGAGGACAGACTTTTCAAGTTCGGTCCCGAGGAAGTTCCCGTCAGCCGAATGAAGCGAACCCTGGAGACCTTTCTGGCGCTGCTGGTTGAAAGTCATTCCTGGACGGAGCTTGCAGACAGCGTTCGGGAGAAGTTCATAGTCTACCGGTCCGTGGGCCGAAATGTTGAGCAAGAGGTTTTGTTCACCGGATACTACGAGCCCACCATCCAGGGCAGCCTTACCCAGGACGACCACTACCGCTATCCCATCTACGGTGTTCCGGATGACCTGCTCAAGATCGATTTGGGGCTTTTTGGAACCAAATACCAGGGAACTAGTCTGGTGGGGCGCACAGAGGGAAACCGGGTGGTCCCCTACTACAGCCGGGACGATATCGAGTTTGATGGCAAGTTGGCCGGGCAGGGTTATGAGTTGGTCTGGGTGGCGGATCCGGTGGAACGTTTTTTCCTCAGAATTCAAGGTTCCGGGCGGATAAGGCTGATAAATGGTGAATATGTTCGACTTGGATATGCGGCCAAGAACGGCAGGCCGTGGGGGCCCATTGGGAGGTTGCTGATTGAAAAAGGGCTGATACCCAAGGAAGCCATGTCGATGCAGGCTATCCGCCGCTACCTGAAGCAACATCCGGAAGAGATGGCAGAGATTTTTTCCTACGATCCAAGCTACGTATTTTTTAGCAAAGTTGAGGGCGGTCCTTTCGGAAATATTGCAGTTCCGCTCACCCCAGGTCGATCAGTCGCCACCGATTCCACACTTTTCCCTAAAGGAGCTCTTGCTTTCATTGAATGCCAGAAGCCGGTCTTTGCCAAAGACGGCGTGATTCTGGGTTGGGCTCCCTTCGGCCGTTATGTCTTAAATCAGGATACCGGTGGTGCCATACGTGGTCCAGGACGGGTGGATCTATTCTGGGGTAGTGGTCCTTTCGGCCGCATTGCCGCGGGGCATCTTAAACATCCGGGGGCCCTCTATTTCTTGCTCGTCAAAGAGTAAGAAACCCACAATCCACAATCCTAAATCTCCAATCTGAAATCTTCAATCTGCTCCCGTCTCGCTATCCTTCCCAACCAGCGTCTGGATGACGAACTCATTGATAACCCTTATCTCGTCGAATATCTTTGAAAGTTCGATTGCCTTTTCCAGTTCGTCATCCTCTAGGGAGTCTAGTAAGTGCTTCTGCACGAGTCGGAAACGCCTTAGTAGGGCCGCCTCTCGATGCTTGAGTCCGACCAAAAACTCTTCTGGCGATTCCATTTTGCGGTACTGCGCTTGCAAAGCCAGGTGAGTATCATGATAGCCTTGGGCAAGATTTTTCAAATGCTCAACAAGAGTGGGGACCTCATTCATAAACGGTGAACTCCTTCCTTAATTAAGGCGACTAGGCAATAGTGATGGTCCGATTGTAAATGGACTCTGGCTTTCGGCCAAGTAGTTTTTTGCCCTTGAATTTATTATGTTGCAGTGCAATAATATACAAAGCTTTATACATGAAACCATCATTTCTTTCCGGGGATGTTTGCCCCTAGCCGTAGTTGTCGGGCGGATACCAGGTTTTCGCCTATCCTTTTTGTGGTTCGCTGGCACATTGTCGATAACAGAAATGTCGACGGCTACTCTTGGATGGAGTTGTTGCGCCGAGGGCGATGCGTGGGGTAATGTGCGGCTTTATTCCGGCAGATTGTCGGGGTGTCGCAGACAATCCCTTGGTTTGACTCGGAGGAGGGAGGGGATTTTGCGTCCTGAATGGAACCATAATACGGGTACCATGAGGGGTATGCAAAGAGCAGTGAACATAGTGGTCTCAGAGCGCATCAAGGTACCCACTGCGCCCCTGCCACCGATGTTCAAAAAGAAGCTAACTGAACGCCTCGTCTTTACTAATCCCGAATATGAGTTTCGTCAGAGTCGCGGGGAGTGGCTTGGTAACGTTCCCCCTCAGATACACTGCCTCTACGAACAAAGACAGCATTACTTTATTCCACGCGGATTTCTCTCCCAATTGTTGGTTCTCTGCCAGCAATTCGGCGTGAAATACCGGGTGGTTGACCGCCAGCGGAACCTCGAACCTGTTGAGTTCCAATTCCATGGCGTCCTAAAGGATTATCAGGAGCTGGCCTATGATGATGTGATTGCCAGAGACCATGGGACTCTGGTTGGTGACGCCAAGAGCGGAAAAACAGTCATCGCTCTCTATTTGATATCCCAGCGTAGACAGCCCACCATGATTATTGTGCCGAATGTGGCGCTGCTCGGCCATTGGAAGGAAAAGCTCGTTCGCTTCCTCAAGGTGCCAGCAGAAGAAGTCGGGATTGTTGGTGAGGGAAAATTTAATGTAGGTCCCCAGGTTACGGTGGCCCATGTAAGCGCCCTGTACCGCCGGGTGCGAGAGGTGCGTGACAAGATCGGCCTTCTGGTGGTAGACGAGTGCCACCGGACACCCTCTCGTACCTTTACCCAGGTGGTTAGCAACTTTAACTGTCGTTATCTTTTGGGTCTATCGTCCTCCAACCAACGGCGAGACCGGCTTTCCCGGCTGATCTACTACTATGTGGGTGATATACTTCATCAAATTGACTCTCGTAAAGCAACGGAAATAAGAGCTATTTTCCAGGTCGACGTAGTGGTTCGGGAGACGGACTTTGACTATCCTTATGAGAGCAATGAGGATTATTCGTCATTGATGGCGGCCTTGGGCATGGATCCGGTGCGCAACCAACTCATTGTGGATGACGTCGCCCGTGAGCTGAGTCAGTCCACTGGTGGCCCGCTGCTGGTGCTGACCGAGGATGAAGAGCAAGACAACGCTCTGAGAGATATGCTGAACAATAAGAAGATTTCAAGCATTTCGCTTGACCCCGATGTTGTGGCGAAGGGAGGGAAGGCTTTTTCGAAACAGCTGAAAAGCAAGAAAATTCAAGTCGTTTTGGGCAACCGTCAATTTTCCCAAAAACTAGTCCCCGAGGTAAGGTTTGAAGCCATATTTCTCACCACTCCAATCAATTTTCGCGGCAAGATAATTCGGTGGTTCCAAGATGTGTTGAGGCGTGATAATGGCCAGCCGCCGATGAAAGTTTACGATTACGTAGACAGCAAGATTAGCATCCTTGATAATTTCTTCCGCATGCGCAGCTATGCTTATGGACTGCGGTTACCGAGGCCCAGTCCCCCGAAGTAAAGCCTTTCTATAATCTCCTTTTTCCTTTTTATCTCGTCTAGTTAGATCAGTGGAACACACATCGCCTCTCCAGGCTGACAACTAGGAAAACCCGTGAGTCGGATACGAGTTGCCATAGGTGAACAGCTAAAAACATGTCCCCAAATAATTACTCTGGGGCTGCGGCCACAAATGGCCGACTACACGGAGCAGGAGCGCAGGTTGTTGCGAACTGCCGACATGATTTTCTACCCAACAGATCGATATGTGGATTTCTTTGCCACCTTGGGCAAGGAGACCTTTCCCAGTGTCAATTGTTATAGATTGCGAGGGAACAGACTGAAACACACCGCCTTACTACGCTTGTTGAATGTCCCGCATCCCCGCACGCGTCTATATTATGGACACAAGCAGAAAAGAGAGATTCCCAATGAATTCGCTTTTCCATTCGTGGCGAAAAAGGCCCGAGAAGCAGCCGATGGGAAGCAGGTCTTTCTCATCAACAACCGGGAACAATTAGATTGGTACAACCAGCATTTCAATCCAGCTCTTATCCAGGAATATGTAACCCCAGAAAAGGAACTGCGGGTGATTGTTCTCAACTGCGACACCCCGTTCGGCTATCGGCGGAATGTCATCAGGAGCGATTCTATGGACAGTTCGAGCCGCAAGGGGATCTGGAAAACGGATGATGTGGATCCTGAAGGGGTTGAATTGGCGAAAACCATCGCCAGGGATGCTGGCCTCTCCGACGTGGCGGTTGATATGGTTTTCGACGGTAGCCGCTATTGGGTTCTCGAACTCAATTTCCTCTGGGACGAAACGGATTCGCATCAAGCCGGGCCCGATCGGATTAAGTTTGTTGCTGAAATGATAGATCGGGGAGAGCTGTAAGAAGCAAAGCGCATAGCGCATAGCGCAGAGCGTGCGTGGCAAAAGGCGCATCTTTCATTGAGCATTGCTGATTGGCCATTTCTCATTTCGATGAGGTCTCTTAAGTACCATTAATGCTCAATCTGTAATGATAAATCCCCGAGGAGAGATGCGGAACTATTCATAGAATCAACGCTATGCGCTATGCGCTTTGCGCTTTGCTAATTAACATTGACACCGCAAACCATGCGTCGCTATAATTGTCTCGTTCAGATGCCGGAGTGATGAAACTGGTAGACGTGCTGGACTCAAAATCCAGTGGGCCTTGCGCCCGTGCGAGTTCGACTCTCGCCTCCGGCACCAAGCAAATAGGGCGCTCAGAGGGATCTGGGCGCCTTTTCTATTGGCCCGGATGTAGGATGGAATGGTATGGAGGCTTCTTTTAATAGGCCTCTAATGTTGTGTTCCGTTGAATTTTTTCCACAGAGAACCGATAATAATGGAAAATGTTGAACTTTTCTGCAAAACTCTTTTATCATTGGGATATGTTGAGACATTCCAACATTAGGGTATAGTAAACCGTTGGCCACTCACTAGACAACAGAACAATTGACAAGATTCGTTTGCAAAGAACATATCATAGTCAAGAAAGGAAGAAGAGACACATGGAAAAAGGAACGTTTGAAATTAAGCTTGGACTTTCCGAGATGTTAAAAGGTGGCGTCATTATGGATGTTGTCAATGCTGAGCATGCCAAGATAGCGGAGGAAGCTGGTGCAGTTGCGGTTATGGCATTGGAGCGCATCCCAGCCGATATTCGCGAGGCAGGAGGGGTTTCCCGAATGTCAGATCCGGCCTTGATTAAGGAGATACAGAAAACTGTCTCGATCCCTGTGATGGCCAAATGTCGCATTGGCCATTTTGTTGAAGCGCAAATTTTAGAGGCGCTGGGAGTGGATTTTATTGATGAAAGTGAGGTATTGACCCCTGCGGATGAGGTCAATCATATCAATAAACATCAATTTAAAATTCCGTTTGTCTGTGGTTGTCGGGATTTAGCGGAAGCATTAAGAAGAATTGGTGAAGGCGCAGCGTTGATTCGTACAAAAGGTGAAGCAGGGTCAGGCAATATTGTTGAAGCCGTGCGTCATATGCGAAAAGTAGTGGGTGAAATCCAAAGATTGACAGCACTGCGCGATGATGAGTTGATGGCAGTCTCAAAAAAAATGGGAGCTCCTTACGAACTGGTCAAAAAAACAGCAGAACTCGGCAAGTTGTCGGTTCCTAATTTTGCCGCAGGCGGTGTGGCGACACCTGCGGATGCTGCCTTAATGATGCAGTTGGGTGCTGAATCGGTATTCGTCGGTTCAGGAATTTTTAAATCGAATGATCCGCAAGGCCGGGCACGCGCCATTGTTCAGGCGGTGACTCACTACAATGATCCGCACGTGCTTCTGGAGGTATCCGCCGGATTGGGTGAAGCAATGAAAGGCATTGAGATGAAAGATTTGCCTGAAGAGGAGCGATTACAGCACCGGGGTTGGTAAATCATGCCTAAGAAAATCGGTGTTCTAGCACTGCAAGGAGATTTCGCCAAGCATCAGGCGATGCTGCGGTTGCTGAAAATTGAAACTGTTTTGGTGAAAAAGCCCGGAGATCTGCACGGCTGTGAGGGTTTGATCATTCCTGGCGGTGAGTCGACAACACTAACAAAATTAATTCAGAAATGTAATCTGTATGAGCCAATTCGTGAGTTTACTGAAAAACATCCAATTATGGGGACATGTGCTGGGGCGATTATGGTTGCCTCTACTGTTGACGATCAGCGGATAGAGCCTTTGCAACTCATTGACATTTCGGTTGCTCGGAATGCTTACGGCAGGCAAATCGACTCGTTTATAACCCATGTGGATGTGCCATTTTTGAAAGGATCTGCGAGGTTCAAGACGGTGTTCATTAGAGCGCCTAAGATTAGAAATGTTGGTTCACAGGTTGAAGTTTTGATGGAGTTACACGGAAACCCAATAATGGTGCAGGAAAGTAATGTTCTTGCCCTGACATTCCACCCTGAATTGACGAGTGATCCACGCATTCACAAATATTTTTTAGAACATTTCTTGAGCACTCAGGCTCTACTCTAACGTTGCAGACCGCCTACGGCGGGATGCGCTCTTGGCCCTCTTCTTGCAAAGGCTTGTAAGAATACAAGAGAGGGTGGTCATTGCAGTTATTTGGCAAACGGAAGGAAGAAAGAGCTGTCATGAAAGTCTTAATAAGAATAGGTCTGTCGGTTCTAATGGTATTATTTTTATCGATTGGTCTCTGCTATGCTCAAAATGTTGCAGGGCAAAGTACCACGAAAGGTGTGGACTATGCTGCACAAGGTAAATTCAAAGAGGCCAACGAGGAATTTGCAAGAGCCTTGAAGGTTGACCCGTCATTTGGACCTGCAAAAAGAGCCTCGAAAGTCATGGAAGATGTGTCTGACCAGAAGATAGAAAGTCAGACAGCTGTTCATTATTTCAAGGGTATATCCTACGCCATAAAAGGCCAATATGACCAGGCGATCTCCCATTACAACCAGGCCATAGAGATAAATCCAACGTTTGCAAATGCCTACATCAGTAGAGGGGTTGCCTATGCTCAAAGTAGGGGCCAATATGACCAGGCTATCTCTGATTTTAGCAAGGCCATAGAGATCAGCCCTCAGTTTGCGAAAGCCTACAAAGACCGGGGATTTGCCTATTACAACAAGGGCCAGTATGACCAGGCTATCTCCGATTACAGTAAGGCCATAGAGATTACCCCGAGATTTGCGGATGTCTACTTCAATCGGGCGGTTGCATATTACTCGAAGGGAGAATATGAGAAAGCCTGGGGCGATGTCCACAAGGTACAAAGTTTCGGTCATCAGGTTCACCCGGGCTTTCTCAATGCTCTCCGTGCAGCCTCCGGAAGACAAGGATAAACGAGGTGAATCCAATCTCTACATTAGGCTGGACCAAAAGTTAAGCGGTAATAACGAAACGTTCCTGTCAAAACAGTCGGACCTTAGAAGGCAAATTTATTAAGTTTAGAAGCTTGCCTCGGTAGTCAAGATCTACCATTACCCCCTCTTTTTGATCTACCCGACCCATGCCACAGTGTGCTAGTATTCAGATTAACCCACAAGGCTCCTTGATGCCAAATTTCCTTTGATCGAAAGGGAGTTAGTAGCAATTGCTTTTCTTCCATTTTTAAAACCTTGCTGTGGTGAAAGAAAAGATTTTAATCCACTCTTGAAATCCGCAGGGTCGATAGATTCTTGGCGATTGACTGGTTATAAGGATATGATTGATTCTCTATTTTCAAGCTCCCTGAAACATTGATAGCGGCTGTGCAAGTGAATTTGTGATTAGAAATGCTGAATCAAATCATTGCTGTTTTCTTTATCGCCTTTTTCATTGCAACCTCCGCGCTTTTCTTTTGCGTCGCTCTTGTCATATGGCTTCTTACTGTGCTGTTTGACAACCGCTTGGTGCTGCTCCACCTGTTTTCCTCCTTCTGGGCCTCGGTTTACCTGTGGGCCATGCCCGCCTGGTCGGTTCGTGTTGAAGGAAGAAGCACCATACGGATGAGGGATCGCTATGTCTTTGTCTCCAATCACCAATCCCAGCTGGATATCCTGATGGCTTTCAGGCTCTTTTTCCCCTTCAAGTGGGTGTCAAAGGCAGAGGTGTTCAGGATCCCCTTCATCGGCTGGAACATGTATCTGAACCGGTACATTAAGCTGAAAAGGGGAGATAAAAAAGGCATCGCGAAAATGTTTGTCGATTGTGAACAGGCACTTGCCGAAGGCAACTCCCTTTTTGTCTTTCCAGAAGGCACGCGGTCAGAAACCGGAAGCCTGAAACCGTTCAAGTCGGGGGCATTCATTCTGGCCAAGAAGATGTCGGTTCCCATTGTTCCCGTCGTTATTAGCGGCACAAAGGACGCTCTGCCCAAGCATAGCTTGAATTTTCACGGCAGCCAGAAGATGAGTATAAGGGTGCTCGAACCTGTGCCACCCGAACGTTTTGCCCACCTTTCAGCCAAAGATACAGGCGATATGATCAGAAATATAATTGCCGCCGAGCTCTAGGTTCTTGTTATCAGTGTTGTACACCCGGGCTAGGTCTGATTCTAAGGATATGAGCTTTGGAACACCATGTATAGCAGCAGGACAAATTGGCACCTTGTAGAGCGCTAGGTGTGCAGCCCAACAGGCGGCAGGAGACATGGGATTACATCTGAGAAAAATTCATGACATCAGCCTGAAATGGAAACTACTCATTCCCTTTTTGTTTCTCTCTTTTATAGGGACCACCACCCTTATCCTTTTGGGCCTTACTGCCCAGAGAAAAATAATCGAGAACCAAGAAAAGAAAAAACTGTCCGACTACTATCAAGCTTTCTCGGACCAGGTAAAAGATCGTGAAAACTCGGCATTGAGTCTGGCCTACCAGGTCGCCAAGTCGCCGATAGTGCAAGAGGCATTTGCCCACAAAGATATGAGAGCACTCATTGATTTATTGCGACCCTCTTACGAGGTTCTGAAAGATAAGTTTGATGTAAAACAATTTCACTTCCACACTAAACCAGCCACTTCTTTTCTGCGACTTCATCGGATCTATCAATCCGGCGAGGCCATGGCATCCTTTCGTCACACAATTAATAAGGTTGAGGAGACAGGCCAAGGAATAGCTGGGTTGGAACGAGGTACCACCGGATTCGGGGTTAGGGGCGTGGTGCCAGTCTTCTATCAAGATGAATTTGTCGGAACCTTTGAGATCGGGTACTCGGTGGAGCGTCCTTTTTTGGATTCCCTCAAGCGTCGATACGACATGGATCTTGCCCTCCTCATTCCAATCCACGGGACTGATGGCTTTTATACACTAACGGCCTCTTCGGCTAGCTTACAAATATCGAGTGACGAGATCTGCGGCAGGGTGTTTCGAACTCAGAATCCAGAAATATTGATTAGCCCGCCCGATGCTACTGGCTTGGCTGTTTTCCTGGGGCCATTGAAGGATTTTTACAGGAAGAGTATCGGGGTGGTGGAGATCAGCGTTAACAGATCTGCCACTCTTGCCGAGTTGGCCGAAAACAGAATCGAGATGTTTGCTGTAATGGTGGCAGCCCTGCTGTTCTCATCCATTGTTATTGTTTGGGTGGTGACGGTCTTTCTTCGCCCTGTACGTGACATCGTTGCGGCGGCGCGAGAGATAGCTGCGGGCGAACGGGTCCGGGGAATTTCTGTGCCAGTGCGGGATGAGATCGGCACCCTGGCCAGTTCTCTCAATGACATGCTCGAATCCCTCAACAGGGCAAAGCAAGAGATTCAGGAATACTGCATCACCTTGGAAGAGAGAGTAGAGGCGAGAACACACGATCTCGTGGAAGAGAAGGAGAAATATGAGGCGCTGGTGGAAAATGCCCCTCTGATTGTCTATCGTATTGAACCAGATGGAACTACCGTTTATGTTAACAGGGTTGTTGAGGAAATCCTCGGATACACACCCACAGAGGTAATAGCAGACAGGCAATTCTGGACCAGAATCGCACATCCGGAGGATCAGCAGAAGGTTACCAAACACCTAAGGGCCTGTCTCGCAGAGGGTAAGGAATTTCTCCTCGAGTACCGAGGCAATCGCCGAGACGGCCGGGCAGTATTTCTGCTGAACCATGCAATGCCCTTAACTGACCGGGAGGGCAGGGTGCAGGCGGTGGATGGTATCGTGGTAGACGTGAGTGAGAGGAAGCGGTTACAGGAGCAGATCATTCAAACCGAAGAACTCAAAACTCTAAGCAGTGTTTCTGCTAGGCTGGCACACGAAATCCGCAACCCTCTCACCTCGGCTGGTGGCTTTGCCCGAAGGTTGCTCAAGGAGATGGATCAGAAAGATGCTCACCGAAGTAAGGTTGAGATTATCGTGAAAGAGGTGGGCCGGTTGGAGCACATTCTCAAAATGATTCTCTCCTACATACGCCCCGTCACTCTTGAATTTTCAGACGTTGATCTGAACAAGGTTCTGCAGGAGGCCATCAGCGGTTCCGAGGATAAGCTTGGCAGCCAAGGAATCACGCTTGATCTGCAACTGGCAGGGGACCTTCCTGTTATTCGTGCCGACCGCGGCCATTTGCGCAAGGCGCTGGAAACCATGCTCAAAAACGCTTGCAGCCATATGCCCGAGCAATCCTGCCTTCGAGTCAGCACGACATACAATGGAGCAGCAGTTGTTCAGCTCTGCTATCCTGCGATTCATGTGGCGGACGACGACATGGAGCACTTCTTCTATCCCTTCGTTAGCGACAAACTCGGGGAGGCTGATTTGCAGCTGCCGTTGACCAAGGTGGTGATTCACAAACATGGAGGTGTTATCAATATAACCCGGGACGAACAGAACCAGGTCGTGATTACCGTCACCTTTTCGTCTATCGGGCATAGGCCCAATGCTTAGCTCCAGACGCGTTGAGCTCTGCGCCATTTATTATTTCGCATCTATCATTTCAACAAACTGTCATTATTAGTGTCTCATATAAATGTGCAATGACAGATGTGAGATGCCAAATGCCAAATATTCTTAGTGCTTCGGGCCTCGCCACTTGACATCAGGGGGCTTAAGGCCAAGACGATTGCAACTCAATAGACGATAAACTCAGTGGGGGATAGAGTGGCAAGCTCAGATAAGAAGAACAGTTTTAACCAGGAACAGAGGGGGCTAACCAAGCTGCAGAAGGATGGGATCAAAAAGAGGCTTGCCAATAATCCTGTCGTCGAATTTGTGGGTATCAAGCTCATGGAGGTGGCCCCCGGGCGTTCCAATCTCGTCTTGCCTCATCGGCAGGAGCTGCAAAATTCCATGGGGGTGTTGCAAGGGGGTATTCTGGGGGTGCTGGCTGATGTGGCTGGTGGTGTTTCTCTCTATTCCGTCCTACCTGATCCAGTGAAGGTAGTTATTCCCACCATTGAGTTCAAGCTGAATTTTCTACGACCGGCTGGAGGGGAGGATGTCAGAGCTCGTGGCAGGGTGGCGCACCATGGACGGCGGATTGCAGTTTGTCAAGTGGATCTTAGTACAGAAGGGGAGACCCTGCTGGCTACAGGGCTTTTTACGTATATGATAAGAGAGGTTGAGAAAGCATAGGGTAGATTGCGGATTTCGGATTTCGGATTTTTAGAAAAGCAGGCAGTTGGCAGATTGCAGCGGGCAGGAGGAACTGGGCACGAGGAACTAAACATTAGGCACCAAGGGCAGAAGATTCTTTGTGGGAGAGGCTTTCAGCCGCGATCTTACGATTTCAACGATTTACCGTTTACTGCTGACACCTGACACCTGACAACTAGATATTTGATCTCAGATTTGAGGTATGCGATTGTCGATAACGATTTGCCGTTTACTGATTACTGTTTACCGTTTACCATATGGGGTCATTTCACAACACAGGTCCTCGGGGGGACTGCATTCATGAAACAAATCATCCTGGGTACGGCTGGGCATATAGATCACGGGAAGACCACCTTGATCAAAGCTCTCACCGGCATTGACCCCGACCGTCTCAAGGAGGAAAAAGAGCGAGGCATCACCATCGAGCTTGGTTTTGCTCACCTCGAGCTCCCCAATGGGCAGGAGTTGGGGATCGTTGATGTGCCGGGACACGAGAAGTTCGTGCGGCACATGGTGGCAGGGGCAACAGGGGTCGATCTGGTAGCGCTGGTCGTGGCCGCTGATGAAGGAGTGATGCCTCAGACACGAGAGCACCTCGAAATCTGCGAACTTCTCAAGGTCAAACAGGGAATTGTGATACTTACCAAGACTGATCTGGTGGAAGACGCGGACTGGCTGGAACTGGTGAGAGAAGACATTCAAGATTTCTTGCAGGGAACGTTTCTTGCCTCTGCGCCAATAATTTCGGTTTCGGCAGTGACCGGTGACGGTTTAGAGTCGTTACTAAACAATTTGCAGAGTCTTTGTGATTCGGTGGAAGCCCGATCGAGCAGTGGAGATTTTCGTCTGGCTGTGGATCGGGTGTTCACCATGAAGGGATTCGGAACGGTGGTCACCGGTACCGCCATTTCCGGGAAGGTCAAGATTGGGGACACCCTGTTTGTCTATCCTCAGCTGCTCAAAACCAAGGTGCGTGGTACTCAAGTCCATAATCGGGAAGTAAGTGAGGCCGTCAGTGGGCAGCGTACGGCCATCAACCTTCAAGGCCTGGAAAAAGCTGCCCTTGAGCGGGGCAATGTGTTGGCGACCCCGGAAAGCCTGATTGCCTCGTTCATGGTGGATGTACGCTTGCAACATCTGGAGACCGCGCCACGGGTTTTGAAAAACCGGGCAAAAGTCCGTCTCCACACCGGCACCAATGAGGAACTGGGCACCCTGATACTCCTGGACGCTGATGAGCTCAAGCCCGGAGCCAGTGGTTATGCCCAGGTGCGTATGGACAAGCCGGTGGTGGTCCGCAGTGGGGACCGTTTTGTCCTGCGAAGCTACTCGCCAATGCGTACCATCGGTGGTGGGCAAATACTGCATCCGGCTCCGAAAAAGAGAAAACGGATGGTTGCTGACACCCTGGAGTCTCTGGCCATCTTAGAAAAGGGTGAATCCGGTAAAATGGCGGAACTCTACCTTAGAGACGCAGGACTTGCCGGCATCGGGGAAAGGGAGCTGAGCATTCTTGCCAATATTACAGAAAAGCAACTCCGTCGTTTGCTTCAAGAGCTGATGAGCCGCGGTGAGGTAATCCAGTTCGATCGGGAGACTGCTAGATTTGTGCATAGGGACGTGTTCAACAAACTCACCGAGCTGCTGTTGGGCCAGCTTGATGAGTTCCATCGGCGGGAACCTTTGCGGTCAGGCATTAATAAGGAAGAGCTCTTTGGCCGGCTGCCCCGCGGAGTGGACGGCAAACTTTTCAACGAACTCATTCAGCGACTGGTGCGCCAGGATGAACTTGTTCAAGAAAAAGATCTCGTGCGGCTCTCTGCTCACCAGGTGGCCCTTGCGGGGAAGCAAGAAGAGGTAAGAGAAAAGCTTGAGGCGATCTACCAGCGGGCAGGGCTGCAACCTCCCTTTTTCCGAGAGGTGGCCCAGTCGCTTGGGGTCTCGGATGGAGAAGCGCGGCAAATTCTTCATTGGATGTTACAACAAGGGTTGTTGGTCAAAGTCAAGGAGGATATGTACTTCCACCACGCAGCCTTGGATGACCTCAAAAAACGATTGTTGGACTTGTTCCAACAGCAGGAAGAGATCACAACTCCTCAGTTTAAAGAGCTTACCCAGACCAGCCGCAAATACACCATACCACTACTGGAATTTTTGGACGGTGTGCGCTTTACCATCAGAGTAGGGGATGTGCGCCGCTTGAGGCAAAAAGGGAAAACGTAGAACGCATAGCGCCAGGCACAGAGCGGATTGCGCAGTAGGAAGTTGGTGCTCATGAAAATATATTAAACATTTAACAATTATAGATAAATTTAGATTTTGTTAGAAATAACTTTAAGTTTATAATTTGTCTTTCAAAGGCTTCATCTGGACCTGGAACATCGCAGGTGAGACTACTATTTTTGAGTAGTTCATAGTACCCAGTGCCTACTGCTTACTCCCCTATGCCCACTGGCCCCCTGGGGACTTCTAGGGTGCCAATTATCTCATTGATATCTGCAAGGCCCTGTTGGCGGAGGTAGTCTTCCAGACCGTCGATTATCTCCAGGGTGACGCCTGGATTGACGAAGTTGGCGGTGCCTACCTGGACAGCCTGGGCACCTACTATCAGGAACTCCAGGGCGTCTTCCGTGGAGACAATTCCTCCCAAGCCGATTACCGGCACCCTGCTCGCCTGTACAACTTGCCACACCATTCTTAAGGCAATGGGCTTGATGGCCGGTCCAGACAGTCCACCGACCACGTTTGCCAACCGGGGCTGGCGGGTCTGTACATCAACTGCCATACCGGCAACGGTATTGATAAGTGACAAGATGTCGGTACCCGCATCCTCGACAGCCTTGGCAATAACGGTGATGTCAGTCACGTTGGGGGTGAGTTTGGTGATGACCGGGAGGTTGGTTTTCGACCTTACTGCCGATACCACCTGGAAAGCCATTTCTGGGTCAGAGCCGAACGTCATTCCGCCCGCCTTAACATTCGGACAGGAAATATTAATCTCTAGCCCATCGATGCCCTCCTGACCGTCCAGTGCCGTAGCCAACTCCCGGTACTCTTCCACTGTATTGCCGAAAAGATTAACAATTACAGGGACGGACAGCGGCCTCAGCCAAGGGAGTTTCTCCTCCAAGAAAGCGCGAAGGCCCACATTCTGCAAACCGATGGAATTGAGCATGCCACCGCACGTCTCCCAGATGCGGGGAGGAGGATTGCCGGAGCGGGGCTCCAGGGAAATTCCTTTTACCACTACTGCACCCAAGCGCTCAGGAGGAACCAGTTCAGCATACTCCTGCCCATAGCCGAATGTGCCCGATGCCACCATCACCGGGTTTTTCAACTTCAGCGGTCCAAGCTCTACTGCTAGACTAATTGGGCTATCATTTGCCATTAGATCAAACCCGCAATGGGTAAATCATAAGCTGCAGGGGATAAGCGCGAAAAGAATACAGAGCAATAAACTTAAGAAACACAATAGTTTTTCCAGCCATGCTCACTTTTATTGCTTTTCTAGTCTTTGTAGCTTTTGTATCCTTTATGACGCTTAAGTCCCCTATTGCCATAGGTACATATTTCCCAATACTCAGTTTAAATGACTGCACGCTGCCAACTGTCAGCTGGAGGATTAATCCCAGACTATCTCCTCTCCGTCAAATACCGGTCCATGCTGGCACACATTTGCATAGTGGGGATCCTGAGCACCTTCTGGCGGGCGACATCTGAGCGAACAACTCAGGCAAGCCCCGACACCACATCCCATTAAGGCCTCCATAGAAAGCTGAGATGGGATACTTAACCGGGCAGCCATCTCTGCCACCAGTCGCTGCATGGGATAGGGACCGCAGGAATACATTACTTTCGGCAATTCATCCTGTTGGGACAGCCACTGTTCCAGGTGGCCGGTGACCAGTCCTTGCAATCCTTCACCGCCGTCTTCGGTGACAAGTTGCACTGCAAAGCCCAGGTCCTGGAAATGCTTGACACAGACAAGATCGGCAGCGGTTTTGCCGCCGAACCACAAGACGAAAGGACCTCTGAAACCTGAGCTGACCAGGGTTTCTGCCAAATGAGGTAGAGGAGCAATGCCAATTCCCCCCGCAACCATGAGAACTAATCCATCCTGCTCCGGCGCTTGGAAGCCGCTACCCAGAGGTCCGAGGAGGTTCAATGATGCGGCTGCTTGCATATCGGCAAGCAGCCGGGTACCGCGTCCGACTACTCGATAGAGCATCTCGAACGAGGTAGGGGGATCGTTATGGTGGATCCGGTGCACGGCAAATGGTCTTCGCAGCAAGGGATCGAAGCCCTCCTGCACTCTTACCATCAGAAACTGCCCTGGCTGGATACGAGCTGCGATTTCAGGACACAGAAGACCCATATGGTAGAGTTCGGGACTCACACGATCGTTAAACAGTATCTCAGCGTTTCTTAGCAGCAACTTACTATTACTCCTGAAAATGCTCCCTATCAATTACCACAAAAAACAGCAAGATCACAAAGAGAAGAGATTTAAATTGTATCCTGTGACCGGTCGTAAGCTTTATTATTTTATCCTGCTTTGTTACCTCTGTGGAATTTTTTCTAAGTCCTTGATGCCGATGACCACTGCAAAGCGGCCGGTTTCGCCTTCACCGCGGTAGGAATAGAAAACCTCAGGATGGCACTTGGTACAAAGCCCGGAAACTTCAATATGTTCCCTGAGTAAACCGGCTTCCATAAGTTGATACTGGCTGATGGCCCAGAAATCGAAGTAATTTTCCTGTGTCTGAAACCGAGAAAAACTAAGCGGAAGTTCCTGTCGCCAGTTACGAAACTCACCACAGCAGGGCCCCAGCGAGGGGCCTATTCCGGCAAAAATGTCTTGGGGCTCGCAGCTAAAGTGAGCTTGCATCAGATGGACAGCATTGCCCGCAATGTTCTTAACACTACCGCGCCAGCCCGCGTGTATGATGGCAACCACTTTTTTCTCAGGATCGTAAAGCAAGATTGCCTGGCAGTCAGCGACTTTTATCATCATGAGAAGGCCGGATAATTGAGTAATGAAACCGTCTTTGCCCTGCAGGGGATATGGAATTGTAGGGTCAAGGCGCGGGTGCTCACGCAGAACCACGATGTCGCTGCTGTGGCTCTGTCGGGCGTAGATAAGGGAAGAACAATCAGTAGCAGCTCGCACCAGGCGTAAGTTCTCTCGAACCTTGCCGGCCTCGTCTCCGGTGTCGTAACTTACGTTAAGACTGGCAAAAGGCGGTGAACTCACCCCTCCCATACGGGTAAGAATGAGGTGTTCTAATTCTTGAAACTCGCTTAACCGATGAAATGTGTAATAGGGGATGGAATTTTCTACGTGAGGTTGAAGAGTTTCTGAGCCAGGGAGCACAGTGATGGCTGATGTGGCCATGGAACTAGATTTCCATTTCCAGACCCTCCCGGGCCATGATGATTTCCAGGTTGCGATTGCCCTTAATCATCTCGTAGTAACGAATGGTCTTGTCGTAAATCTCTTGAAGCTTTTCATCGTTGTAGGAGGGCTCATGATGGAAAAGAATCAACCGCTTGATATTGGCCTTGAGAGCGATATCAACTCCCACCATGGAGGAACTGTGGCCCCAACCTTCTTTTTCCATGGCGTCCTCAAGGCTGAATTGGGCATCAAATACCAGAGCCTCACTATTGGCATAGAAGGAGATGTATTCGCCCATTACCTGAGGGCTGAGGTCTTTGTATTCAGCGTCGGTGGCGTAGACAAAAGCACGGCCGTTTTTCTCGATCCTGTAAGAGAATGAGCCGCCAGGGTGTCGCAGTGGCATGCTATTGACCGTAAATTCGCCAATGGTCATCTCATTGTCTTCTTTAAGCTGGACAAACTGAACATCAGCAGACATGGCTTCCAGGCTCACCGGGAAGTGGTCAGGGTGATGCTGGTCCTGAAAACGTTCCTTGATTCGGGGGTGGCGGCCATAAATAAGAACCTGATTGCCAGCTGCATATGCGGGTGTGAAAAAAGGGAAGCCCATTATGTGGTCCCAATGGGTATGGCTTATCAAGAGGTGGACCGTTCCTTTGCCCTTACCGCAGGGTCCCTGCATGAGTTCTATTCCAAGTTGTCGGATGCCGGAGCCGGCGTCAAGTATTATTTTGGTGTTGTCACCGCAGACTTCCACGCAAGAAGTGTTGCCGCCGGTGGTGGTTCGTTGATAGAAGGGTAGGGCTCTAACGTAGTTTTCTATCGCCTCGATATCATCCAGGTCCACACCACTGGCGCCGCCCAAAGCCTGTACGATTTTATTCTCGATTTCGGTTGGAGGGATGGGTGCTGGAAGCGATCCCCGCACACCCCAGAACTTCACTTTCATAAGAACCCCGCTGTAACCGTGGAAGAATATTTCTTTTTTACCCTCCGGCTTTCAAGGTGCTGTAGTCTATCACAAAATTTTTTTCCGAATCAATTCAAAAAAGCAGAGCTTCCAATCACCCCGCCCCTCGTCAGACTCTTGCGGCGGGACAAGCTCATAGCATGCAAGTCGTGTTCCATGATGGTGATTGTGGCCATGGAGGGCGTATAGTGGTTTCCGCATGCTACATGGTCGGAGTGTGGCGTCTGTGTTTGTGGTGAATTTTGCGCCAAAGGCAATGTGATGTGCCAGAGGTTGACTTCTTGTTACCGGCGCGAGAACAGCTTGAGAAGCTCTTCCTGGAGCATTTTTTTCTCATTTCGCTCGGGGGATTCGGCAGGCCGTGCTTTCTGGGGTGCAGTGGATCTATTGAACTCTCTCTTGGCTCTTGCCAGGACACTGTCTTCACGACCGAATACTTCTCGCAGTTCTTTTTCCACCTTCTTCTGCTCTCTGGACCAGGTTTCCTTGAGACTCTCAATGGTGCTCGGACTATCATAGCTGGCTGGCCGGATTTTGGGCTCGATGGCTGTGGACGACTTCTCGGCTGGCCGGCGGCGTCCAGCACGGCGAAATGCTAAAAGGAGAAAGAGCGGCAGTACCACATAGACAATGGTTTTGAACATTTCTCTTCCTTTGGGATCAGAGAGCCATTTTATTATTTTTTCTACTATCTTATCGGTATCCATGGGCAAGACTCTTTGCCGTCATCCCGGTCCATTCATCAGGGCGAAAGGAGCGATTTTAAACCATCTTGCCGCCGCTGCTTCGCAGAACCTGCAATACCACCTACGGTCTTTCCAAATAGTACTTGTTTATTCGTATTCTAGGGGTAAGTGTTGAGAGTGTCAAGGAGGGCGAAGGTCAGCAGGCAGCTGCATAAACGCTATGCGCTATACCTCTTACAACAAATGACAGCGAAGCGTACTGACCTAGTGACGCCGAAGGCATATGACCAATGCCAAATCCGCAATCCTCAATCACCAATCTGCCCGCTGGGCCTTAGGCTCTACCGGGAAGGCATGGCTTCCTGGCGCTCCAACCTCACTCCCTGGGGGACATTCAGGGCGAACCAAGAAGGTTTCAGGCTTGGGTTTACCTGGACATTAGTGAAGGTGATCTCATTGATGTTTCCCAGGGGATCTTCGGTTTGAATGCGTACCACACGATATGATTCAGCAGCTATCCAAAGGGTGACCCGGGCAACCGGTGACTCTGATTCACGCGGCAGCAGCTCCAAACGGAAGCGCAGGGGCGGGCCAGGTTCGGGGGGAAGTTGGTTGATGTCGAACGTTTCAGTCAATTTCCCCAAACCGGAAAAAAAGCTCGAGACAATGGGGGAATTGATGATCTGATCAACCTGGTAAAGGTATATTGTTTTTTCGTTAGGGACATAAAGCCAAGCCTTCTCTGCATTTATGACAAACTGCTGCTTGGGCTCGCTATAGTCCCAACGGATGGAGCGCGGTTTAAGAAAATAGAGTTTTCCTTTGGCGGTTGTGCCGAGGCTTGCAGCGCGAGAGCGGGTTTCTTGGCTAAAATCAGCACGTATAGACCTGGTTTGATCGTATTGCCGCTGAACCTTGGCAACGAGTTCTGATGTGGTCTCTTGGCCATGAGCCTGAACGCTCTGGGCGAGGAAGGCGATTAAGACGCAAAGCGCAAAGCGCAGAGCGCTCTGCGCAGCAGGCAGCCCCGCGACTTTGCTCGGGACAGGCAGGCAGCCCCGCGACTTTGCTCGGGACAGGCAGGCAGTAGGCACTTTCATATTCGGCTTTTGACCTCTATCTATAAACTACACCTTAATGAAAAATGAGTCGAATTTCGCTATGCGCTATGCGATTACTTTGGTGGCAGGACTTCCCGCGGCTTGCTGCCATCGGTTCCGCTCACCAGACCTTTACGCTCCATCATCTCAA
The DNA here is from genome assembly GCA_002899795.1 of Desulfobacteraceae bacterium. GTDB lineage: Bacteria > Desulfobacterota > Syntrophobacteria > BM002 > BM002 > BM002. The sequence continues at coordinate 36,216 of PPDG01000475.1, forward strand.
TCATACGAGCAGCCCGATTGTATCCCACTCGTAGACGTCTCTGTATCATTGAAATCGAGGCCTGCCGGGTTTCCATGACAAGATTGACCGCATCTTCATACTTCTCATCAATCTCATCCTCGGTGTCCCAATCTTCAGACTTTTCTTTATAATTAAGAATTGTATCATCGTAGTCTGGTTTCCGCTGTTTGCGAAGGAAGTCCGTTATCCGCCTGATCTCCGTTTCTGAGGCGTAGGCACCGTGAATGCGCTGTAACTTTGCGGTTCCTGGAGGCAACATGAGCATGTCGCCAGCCCCAAGCAGCGCCTCCGCCCCGTTTGCATCCAAAATGGTGCGGGAATCAGTCCTGGAAGAAACTTGGAAGGAAATGCGTGCCGAGATATTAGCTTTGATGATGCCGGTAAGGACATCGACCGAAGGCCGCTGAGTGGCGAGAACCAGATGAATACCAGCTGCTCGTGCCATCTGAGCCAGACGGATTATGGATTCTTCCACCTCGCGGGAGGCCACGATCATAAGATCAGCTAATTCATCAATGATGACAATGATATAGGGTAATGGTTGCTCCTCGGCCTCCTCAGACTCCCCCGTTGGTGGAGGAGTTTGCAGCCGTGGCTTACTCTTTTTGGCCTTTAAAACCATTTGGTTGTAGCGCTCAATACTGCGGACTCCTTTGAGGCTCAAAAGCTCGTAGCGTCTTTCCATCTCGGCTACCGCCCATTTGAGGCCAATATTGGCCTTCTTGGCATCAGTGACCACAGGATGGAGCAGGTGTGGTATGCCCTCGTAGGCCGTGAGCTCAATGCGTTTCGGGTCGATGAGCAAGAGGCGGACTTCATCGGGGGTGGCCTGATAGAGGAGGCTAAGGATAATAGCGTTGAGGCAAACACTTTTTCCCGTGCCAGTGGCACCGGCGATAAGCAGGTGGGGCATTCTGGCAAGGTCGGTTACCATCGGTTTGCCTGTTGTGTCTTTGCCGAGGGCTAAAAGCAATCGTCCTTTTTTCTTACTGAAAACAAGGTCATCGACGACATCTCGAATAACCACCGGCTGACGGCTGACATTGGGGATTTCTATGCCGAGTGTTCCTTTTTGGGGAATTGGCGCTACAATTCTGATGCTTGCTGCTTTCAAGGCTAAGGCCAGGTCGTCGGCCAGACCAACTATCTTGCTTATTTTTACACCTGGTGCCGGTTTATATTCATACATAGTGATCACCGGTCCCGGAGAGACCTCGGTAACTTCTCCTGCCACCCCGAAGTCGGCGAGTTTCTTTTCCAGAATCCTGGAGTTCATCAACAGGCTTTCCTGATCCGGAGCGTCGCCCGTTTGGTCGATCGGATCCAGCAGAGCGATATCCGGCAGCCGGAACTCGCCTTCGGCTGCCATGAACTCGAACTGTGCCTGTTTCTGTTCAGGGACCTCTAGCTTCTTCTCTTTTTGGCTCTTAACCACTGGAGCCTTGGTCCCGGTCTTTCTCGGCTTTTTCTCTTTCTTGAGGCGCCGATTTCTCAAGTCTTGCAGAGTCTGCCAGAGTCTGGTGAAACCTGCATTCAGGGTTATAGCGGTGCGGGCTAGGGAAATGGGGGTTGCCAATAGGATGGCCACGATGGCAACCAACCAGAGCAGGAGGTAGGCACCAGTCGGCTTGAGATAGTATTGCAGATACTTCTTCAGAACCAAACCCAATATGCCGCCGCTTCCAGGCAAAGGCTCGCCCCAGAGCCGAAGTGCGGGCCAATAAAGCGCAGCCAAACCACTCGAGGCAATGACGAGCAGGGCACAGCCGGTGGCGAGTAATAGTGGGCGTGAGATAGCCCGCGGCAGGAAAACTCCCAGGGCTCCAAACATAAGAAAGGCGGGTAGCCAATAGGCGCTTACTCCTACAGCGACTAAAAGGATCGCGGCAAGATTGGCGCCGACAATACCCACAGCATTTTGCACAGGACGTTGGCCACTGGAGGCAGTAAAAAGGGTTGGATCACTGCTATTATAGGTTACCAGGCTGAGCAGTAACAACAACGCCAGTCCAAAAAGGCATAGTGCGGTTATTTCTTTCGCTCTGCGGTCTAGTTTGGGAAACATTGGTTCGTTTGCCTGTTTTGCCTACTTCAGCCTGACTTGAGGTGAGAACCGGATGTTCCTGTTAGCCTTGGAGTTAGACAATTTTTCACCCTTCATACTAGAGGTTCCATTCGGTGTCAACTGTCGCGCTCGGCGCTTCGCGCGCTAGGGACTAAGCAGTACACGCAGTTTTCATTTCACATTTCGAAACCAAAGAATTCAGTAGCCAGTAGAACTGAGCATGTAGCATAGGAAAAATTCAAGATCAGTCACTTTTTGCTCTATGTTCTATGCTTTCCCCAAGTCGCAATCTGCAATCTCAAAGCTGCATTCTTCCCTCTGACCTCTGCGTTATAACTCTACTATGATGGGAAGAATTATCGGGCGACGCTCTAAGACCTTGTTAAAAAACCGCCTGAGTTTCCTGTG
>PPDG01000232.1 GCA_002899795.1 Desulfobacteraceae bacterium
ATGACGCGAAGCTCGATGAGAGCTGAGCACTGCTGCTAGCAGGTAGGGTCCTATGACACGTTCACACGTGCTGGACTGAGGGCTTCGTAGTCTGCCGTGCCCAGCCCCGCTGCTTCTGCTTTAACGATATAGGGAAGTTCCGCTACGGTCTTTCCCAGCAGGGTCGCGCCGAAGGCGTCAGCCGCCACCTGGTCGGTACTGACGATCATGGTGTTTGTCTGCTTCAAATCAGCCAATGATCCACCGGTGGGGCCATTGGCAATCATGGTTGTGGTGCCGTCGAGGATGACCAGAGTGGGTTTTACCAACATGGCCAATTCTGTAATGATAGTATTGATATCTTGATGAAAAATGTTGCGTCGACCGCCCAAAAGGCCATACCAGTTCTTCATGGTCATGGAAGCACCACTACGGTGGTGATCCTTGACCGGAGCGATGCCGATCACCTTGTTTGTTCCCAGAAATGGCTCCCAGAGGATTGGCCAGTTTCTTATCAGGGTTCCGTTTGGAACCGTAGTAGGTTGGAAAAGGCGTTCCCTGGGCAGCAAGACTCTTGCCCCCTGCGAACGGGCCGCTTCGGCAATGCCGGTAAGGGAAAAACAGCTTGCCGGATCATTTATTGGGTTGTCGGTGACCACCACAGAAGATGCACCAGCCGCGTAACACAGACGGACTACTTCAGCGGTCAATTGTGGATTGGTTGTTGCCGAGAGGATTGGAGGGGTTGCAAAGGCAGCGTTCACTTTGAGCAGCACCCGGTCACCTTTTTCAATAAAGGCTTCTATGCCGCCGACCCCCGTGAGCGCTCTGCTGAGAGTCTTTATGCGCTCAGGGCCGGTTACGATGCTCATCCTACCTTTAAGGTCAGGGATGGAGAAATCGGGCAGTGTCACCAGATCTTTTTGATTCGGGAGCGCGGCGGGACCGATGCTGTCATAAAGCCAATAGCTCAGGGAGCAAGCAGTGGCAATGGACATGGTTCCCTTGACCAGGCGCAGGAGGAAATTTCTCCTGTTTGTCTTGTTATTTTCCTGCTCTTGGTTCACTGGCCAGCCCCCGCCAGATTTTGTTTCAACATAGAAGCAAGCTCCTCAGCAGTCTTTCTATTTTCTGCACCGTGGACACCCGCCAGCATAACACCTTTACTGAAAACCAGTTCGAAAGTGTCCATAATTTCCACAAGTTTGGCTCCGGGGATGTCCATGCTGGTTCTTACCTCAGCGCCACCGTTGGCCAAAAGAAAAGAGGTGTAAGCTGTCACGAGTTCGGCGGCCTCGGTCTGGCTTTTTCGCTGAGATAGAAATGCGGTGAGCTCTGTGTCTGCCATAACATATTGGGCCGTGAAAATTGAATCGAACCTTTCAAAGCCGAAACCATCGGAAGATAGAAGTGCGATACTGTCTTCGTCGAGATGCTGTACGGGAAACAATGCCAACTCTGTTATTCTTTCGCGGCTTACTGATGTTTGGCGGATAAAATTTCTCCCGAAAGACAGCATCAGTTCCGTCATCCTCTCCTGGGGAACCGAAGAAATTATCTCAAGGTAATAGGAACCGTGAACAAGAAAGAGCGCGTTTTCCGTCTTGTACGAAAATGCGCTCAAGTCCAGTTTTTCGGCCTCAAATCGGCGCTGCAAACTGTAAACGGCGAAAGAACCACGGATGGATCCCAGGTCATAAACAAACGTTTCCATCCAGACCCCAGGTTCATCTCTTGTGGCAAAACGCTGACTGGCAAGATTGACGAATCCGGCTGAGAGATAAAGCTCAGCCTTACCGTTTATCTTGTCGGAGAGGTTTTCAGGCCCAAAGACTTCGGGGGGAGTAAGCGGGGTCAGCCCATCCGGGGCGAACTGGATAAGGTTCCGTGGAGAACTGGTGAGAGGAGACGCTTGAGAAGGACTTTCTGTTTGCAGTGCGCCAGGCTTGAGGATTGATTGTTCGTACCGGGACTGTTTGAGGAAGATCCCCCCGGCGATGACCGCCAGAACAAGTAGAATGGCATAGCCAACCCAAATTTCAGTCTTGCTAACCGTTCGAGCCATCCGATTTCCACCGTGATGAACAATCGGGCTGCAGTTCATTGCGTCTAGAAAGCCGCTCCCACCGGAGAGGCTCGCCTGATACCGTCTCCGTGTTCTTGCTTGCGGACATAGGTGATGAAGTCTTCAACGCTGGTCAAAGAAAAGTCCAACTCGTTGCCGTAATTCCCCAGAAGGGAGGCATGATGAGCATCGCTGTTGCAAAAAGTCATGATTCCCCTATCAGCGGCGACTTTTCTTGCCCTGATTTCAGCCTGGGCGTGCATGTTACTGCTGGCCACCTCCATACCATCGGGTCTTACATGTTTCAACCAGGATGGCCGGGTTTTATCAAAGCGAAAAGGATGGGCCCAGATGACGATGCCGCCAAGATGGCGCACAAGCGGGATTAGATCTACCACAGAGCGCCAGCCAGAAAGGTTCCCATTTCTAGGATCGGGCAGGAAGGCCAGGAAGTGTCCCTCCGGGCAGGAGTACTCGATTCCTGGCATGATGGTTAGCTGTGGAAACCTGAGCTGCAGTTCCTCTATGTCAGTCAGAGGCCACCAGACGTCGTGCTCGGTCAGAGCTATTCCAGATAGTCCCGCCTCAACAGCTTTGAGACACATTTCCTCCGCCGAACTTATGGAGCAGTCCGAGTACTCACGGGTATGAATGTGGAAATCGTATAGCATACGGCGGATACGACCAAGTTACGGAAACTGTGATTGCCTTATTGAGGAACTCGCGCGAGACCTTCCGGGATGTTCAGAGGATATCGCTTTAAATAACGGCGGAATTGTAACAGTTCAAAGGTGGAATGACTAGTGGCAGCGTTCTGTTTCGCTCTCATTGTGCAACTTACCCATTTTATCCCGTACACCAAATGGGTAATTTTACCCACTTTGTGTACGGGACGTTTTGGGTAAAAAAACCATATGGATGAAATGTAAGCTTATTTTCCGTAAAACAGGTAAACTGCCAAGCTAACTAGGATGCAGGCGAAAATTTTTTTGAAATGAAGTTATTAGTTATCTGGGGAACGCAAAATTGACGATTTCGGCTGTTCGCGGAGACTTACTTTTGCGTTGAGGATACGAATAACTATTAACAGATAACGGATAACTTGCCAGTCTCGCCTTTTACTCCCTATGCCTTATCCCACAATAATGTCTTCTAGCCTTCTCTTGGGCACGTGGTGCAGCTCCTCACTATCACGCCAGTACTTGATGTCACCCTCCGGTCCCACAGTTTCGAGAACAACAGTCTCTTTGGGCTTGCCCAGCGCCACAACCAGAAGTATCTCGAAATGATTAAGGATGTTGAGGTTTTTTCTGAGTCTTTCTCGGTTCACTGAACCTATCATGCAGCCACCCAAGCCTTTTTCAACCGCACCCAGTAGGATGTTCTGACACGCTATTCCGTGGTCACAACCGAAGGACTTGCATATGCGGGTATCTCCCAGCACAATGATGTAAGCTGAGGGCCGCTCGCCTTCGCTTGGGCCGGGCCAGTCCTTGAGGTAGCCGGCCCAGGCAAGATTTTGAAATATTGTGTCATTTCTTTCGGGTTCATTGGAGAGCATATATTTGAGTGGTTGTAGATTGCCTGCCGCTGCCGATAGTCTCGCCAGGTCCACCAACTCCTTTAAAGTCTCGAGTTCGATGGTGTGGTCCTGGTGAAATCGTCGATAACTTCTAGTCTTTTCTATCAGATCCCTTATCATTGCAACCCCCTTGGATGGTTGGATGGATGATAGGATTAAACCACAAAGGACACAAAGAACACGAAGGATTTTTCTAGAGTGTGATTTTAGGGTTTTTTGTGACCTTCGTGATCTTGGTGGTTCTTGTCGCTACCCGAGAATTAGAGCCCCGAGTATTGCATAGGCAAGGGCCGGCAAGAGATTTCCGGTTCGGATGGTCTTGAGTTCCAAAAGGTTGATACCTATTCCCAGAATGAGCAGTCCACCGGTCGCCGTTACGGCATTCAGAACTTCGGGGCTCTGAAGAAATAACAGTTGTGAGGCCAGGAGTGTTATGGAGCCTTGCACCACGAAGACGGAAAGCGCAGAAAAGGCAACTCCCAGGCCGAAAGTAGATGCCAGAGCTACTGAGGCAACGCCATCCAAGAGAGATTTGACGTAGAGGGTACTAGGATCTCCTGCAGTGCCGTCTTGTATGGAACCAACAATCATCATGGCCCCAACAAGGTAGAGCAGCGAGGCGGAGACAAAACCCTGTACAAAAGTGGAAGAGTTTGCACCTGATCGTGTTTTTAGCCATTCCCCTACCCTTTCAATGCGTTCCTCTATGCGAAGGACTTCTCCGGTGATGCCACCGAGCAAAAGGTAGCCGATGGGGGCTATCATTTTTTCACCGGAAAGTGCCATTTTCAACCCGATAAGTAGCACCGAGAGACCAAGAGCTTGCATGAGAATGGTCTTTATCCTCTCAGGCAAGCGTTTGCCGGCAGAAATCCCAACTGCACTACCCGCCAAGACGGCTCCGGTATTCACTATGGTTCCGATCAAACCTCGCTCCTATCACACTCAATTCATCGACTTTTTATGACATCGTCAGTTTTTATTCGTGTTGCGGTAATAACGCTTTCTTGAAACCGACTCCCAAGTGACGAAAGAAACAGGCGATAACCTATAATAATTATGCCCGGAAGACCAGCGCAAAATGCTCACCTGATCCGGGATTGCGTGTGTTTGACGAAAAAATGATTACAATAGGTGGACAACTAAAATTCGCGGTTCTTGGGAGAAGTGGAAAATGATTGCTGTGAGAGTTTTTTTCATTGCTCTGGCCCTAATTGTTTCTGGATGTGCTCACCATCAGAAATTACCCCCGGAGAAGGTTCATACAATCTACCTAACCGATGGAGAAAAAGGTGAGGTTCTGAATAGATATGCTCCTGTCTTTTTAACCTACGATTACCAGAGAGAGTACAATCGCATTGGTCGGCCGGCGGCGAGGTTTGATGAAAATGGCGAAGAGACGATCTACGTGGATGCCACAAAACCGGTGATCTATTATATGGAACAAGAATTTTCTGCAGAAAACGGCAGATACACTAATCTGATCTACCGAATCCACTTTCCCAAGGTGCCCTTCAGCATAATCCCTTTTAACCTTACCAGCGGCAATAACGTGGGTGTCATAGTTGTCATAACCTTGGATTCCCAACAGCGACCAGCTCTGATCTCTACTGTTGGCACGTGCGGCTGCTATGCTGCAATCGTACCTACAACCTACCTACCCCGGAATTATTTACCCGAGGATTGGAAGGATATGCCTCTCGATGTTTATGGGGAGCAACTGCCTTCTATCCTGGACTACGAAAATAAAGAATACCCTAAGCTGCTTGTACATTTGAGACCAGGCGTACACAGGATCATGGATCTGGAAATAGTTGACCTAGCGGACTTATCACAGCCAGGAAGCTTTTATGCTGTTCAGGCACCGCTGGAGCCAGTGAGTGATCTGGAGAGGATTCCTCTGGACGGCAAGACTACCAGCTTTTATTACGACTATGGACCACAGAAAGGCCATGTGAAGCGTTCGATGAAATTCTGGGAAACAATTTTGTTGAGCTTGATTTCTTGGGACTTCTTTGTGGGAACGGACAAAGTCTATGGTGACAATGATAAGTACGAAAACCCCTTCTATACCAGCCTGAAACCATGGAACAGAAAGGCATCGGACATGTCTGATTTCGCCGGATTTCTTCAGTTTTGGGGCTGGAGATTATAGAGTTAGCGAGCAGCCCAAGACCACAGGATGCTGGAATCAGGCGGCCAGCCACTGCTGCACCTTTTCCAAGAATGCTGCCGTATCGAGAGCTTCCATTTCACGGTAGGCTTTGAGAAAATCCTCTCCCTTTAACAGATAACATCTGTCCGTGTGGAAGATGGCTACCACTACTCCGCGGGCTGTGGCCGGATCGTAGAGCTTGGCCTTGATGTAACGGTCGAACAAAGGATAAACCCGATCCCTGAGGAACCGCCATGGCTTTTCTTCCATAAGAGGGACTTCATAAAACAAGTGAATCGCACCGATTTGCTCGGCTACATCGAGCCGGTACTGGTTGTAAGACTCACCTGGAATGACCTCGAAGGATTTTGCAAGTAACGTTTCAAGATACGGCAGCATTGGCGATTCTCTCCCCACTGTCCTGCAGATGAAAGAGTTTTTCCACCTCTTTCTTCAACTTTAGCCCATAGCATCATACCAGTCACGGTGAAAAATGGGTGGCGAGACGGGCGAGACAGGCGAGACGAGTATGACCAAATCCCTTTCACACTCGACCTCTCGTCTCGCCGGAAAGCTGTCGGCGAGCCATGGTCTGCCGGCAGCTTTCTAACAGGCACAGCATTTGCACTGGTCATCCTTCGAACCAAGCCTCTGTCCTCGTTAAGTGGCTGTTGGTGCGGAACTAAAGCAGCTCGGGTCTGTTGGAGAGCCGAGCGGAGTCTATAAAGCTGAACAGTTGGAGGTATGTTTTTGAATACCCCAGCGGTATCAGAAAAAAGGTCGCATTCCAGAGTCGAAGTTAGTTGGCCTGTTGTCCTTTTGACCTCTCAAGGTGCCATAGTAGCAGAGACAAAAAATATCGGTGCCAGTGGGGCATTTATTCTCTGTCGGGCCCAGCTACGTCCGAAAGAGAAGCTCAGGGTATTTGTCATGGCACCCAATCGTAACTCTCTGAATATTTCTGCCGAGGTGGCCTGGTCAAATCCCCTTTGCTCCGAAGAAGACAGGCCTCCATGTGGGGTGGGCCTCCGGTTCACCAGCATTTCTCCTGCCGACCGCCAGTATCTCCGCGACATAATAGCTGCACACTATGGGAGAAAGATCAAGCGCCTGGCAGAGAAGAAATGAAAACTTCAATCCAGTTCACACCTGGTTCTCAAAAAGCGGACATTAATCTGCTCTGGAAACCCTACGAAAACAGGAAACAGCAGTCCATGGAGTTGGGTATCCTCTAGCCCGCATATTTCATGAATGGCCTACTACGACTGCGGATATGGGTGTCCTTCCGTGCGTCCTCGGGTGTCGGACCCTGCGACGAACTGTTCAAGTACGCCTCGGGTCCAACTCCCTGCGGTTGCCCGGTGGCACACCCATCTTCATGGTCTCGAGACGGTAATTCATGAAATATGCGGGTCAG
>PPDG01000364.1 GCA_002899795.1 Desulfobacteraceae bacterium
GGGTCAAGCTGAGCCGAACGGCACTTCCCCTCGAAGGGTTAAATCTAAAGTCCCGGTTGTCGCGGAACAGGGAAACCTCGAGACCGTTGGTCTTCACATCTTCCCGCACATCGTCGCTGTCGACCTGCTGAAGCCGGTAGAAGGGCTGCATCTCCATGTAGGTTAGTCCGCTCTTAAACGGGTTCCAGGTCTCCCCGCCGGTCGCCCCCTTAACGAGCAAGCCCTGGTCAACAACCTGAGTACTGATAATCGTGTCACTGCCGTGGCCCATGGGGAGAAGATATTTGAACCGGAGCCGGAAGAAGGTGTCCCAGGTGCCGTCGCTATTAACAAAGTTGTCTTCGTCGGAGTCGTTGCTTCCGGCGCGCTCATCGGGAAAATCACTATTGCCGTCCACGTAGATGTCAAGGTCCTGGAAGTAGCCGACCTGCAAAATCGCATCCAGAAACAGTCGATCGAGGAATGGCATCTGCAGGTCTCTGCCCATGAGGAATCCCATCCCCGACCCTTTGCTGCCGACCATGGCGGTGGAGATCAGTGCCGCCTGCTTCTGGGGGAATCCGGTCACAGCGTAGGCGTAGGCGGCGGCAAAACCAAAATCTTCATTGTAAAAGGCGAAGGGCAGGTTGAGGACATTTTTATCAAATTTTCCATCGGGTCCGACCATGATGCTCTGGCCGAAAGCCAGACGGCAGGGGAAAAAAAGAAGGAGCAGGATCAGCCAGATCAGACGGTTATTCATCCTATCGTTTCCAGGGCTCGCATGAGGTTTAGCCCGGATATTTCATGAATCACCTGCTGCGACCACGGATTTGGCCGTGCTTCCTGGCGTCCTCGGGTGTCGCCCCCTGCGACGTACCGTTGAGGTACGCCTCGGAGCCAATCCCGCGGTACCGCGGGACGGCTGCCAGGTGGCACGCCCATCCTCTTCGCGCTCGCTGCGCTCCGCTCAGTCCCGCAAGCGGGTTCCCAGTTGCGTGGTCTCGCGACAGCAATTCATGAAATATCCGGGCTAGTTCAGTCATGTCCCTGTTTCGGCCACTAGAATCTAGAGGCCGAGACGTTTCGCGGGCATGTGCTGATGGGAATGGGATCTTTTATGCTGTGGGTAGATACTAGCGAGGAGTTGCTTTGGTGTCAATGTGAGGGAAAGGGTGCTCTGTTGACTTGGCCCAACCCTACTCCTCACTCACCGCTCTTTGTCTCTGCCTTTTTTCCCCTTTCCTCGCTCCCCGCATTCTGTTGTTCGCCGTCCGCAATCTCATCCGATTTCTTGCTGGCCTCGCTGCCAGTCTCCGGCTCGTCTGCCTTTCTAAAGATTACGAACTCGCCCTCTGATCCGGTGAAGAGTCCCTTCTCCGGTCCCTCCTCCCGGTTGTCACGTGGCTCGTAAGGCTCGATTCCGGCGCACCCAGAAATGACCAGCAATGCCACCAGCAATAAACCGATCCAAAGCGCTTTTCGTCTATGTATGCTGGATAGACCCATCAAAACTTCACCCTTGCCCCGATTGTTCCCACGTTGATGTCTTGGACACTGGGCGCAACATCCCGCTCGAGGGAGTGATGGCGATACTGCAAGTAGATTTCAGTGCCGTAGTCCTCGAAATGCTGGACCGCCGCCGCACCCACCGAATAGCCTTCGTCCCTGCCGGTGGGAAGATTCAATGATCGAGTGTAATCGACGCCAAAACCCGTCTCGCCGAGAGAAAAGAATGTCGTCAGCCATCCAACCTTGGCGTAAAAGTTCTCCTGGTCGCCCTGGTTATCGCGCTCCCTCAAACCAGCGGACAGGGTGAGATTCAAGCCGGTGTCCTCATGCAATAGTGAAAAGGAGCCGTCGTATTGAAAGTCGGTGTCGTCCTGGTTGGGATAAGCGAAAGCCGCGGCACCGGCGGCCTTGAAGCCATAGCCTTGCCCGCCCCACCACAAAGAAGCATCATAGCGCTGATCGCTGACAAGCGAGGTGGCGAGGTGGAAACCATAGAATGTGGGCGTATCATAGCGCACCCTGCTCCTCCGGCTCAAACCGTCCAAGTTACTGAAGGCATCAGAAACGCTCACACCTGTGAGGGTGTCACCGTTGGTTTGCCGGAACAAGAGCCCCCCAGCAACGTCCGCGATGCTGGAGTATTGGACTATGTCGGTTTTAGACAGGTCGACCTCAGCGCTGTTGTTGGAGGCGGTGTCACCCTTGCCGAGGGAAAGCTTGCCGAAGCGTTTACTGTGAAGTGACACTTCCGCCCAGCGCTGGTCGAAAAAGTCGCCGCTCTCTTCGTTGTCCTGGCTGACCTCCGAGGATTCATTCGGAGCAATTGCGACTTCAATTCTGGTGCCGGCGGTCAAATCGTCGCTTGCCTTGGCGGTGCCGACAAAGCGGACCCGAGTGTTGCTGGCGTCGCTATCGACGAAGTAGGCCTTGGTGTTTTTTCCGTCTTCGGAGACGTTCACTGCCCGGTGAACCTGGCCTGAGAGGGCGAGCTTGACCCTCTCATGACCCGAAGTAACGACCTTTTCAAGGGGCGCCTGCACGGTTGTTTTCGCTTCTTCGGCCACAGACTTTGCTTCTTTGGCCTCGGTTTGCGCCTGGGTGGCTGTTTTTTTCAATTCATTCACCTGTTGTTGCAGAGATTCCAACTGCTGCTGTTGTTCCTTGATGAGGCGGTCCAGTCTTTCAACCGTTTCGGAGTCTACGGTTCCATCCTCAGCCGCAACCGTTCTTACAAAAAACACCTGGGCTGCCAGCAACAGCACGACAAAAATAATGAATGCTTTTCGGCTCGTTGTCACCTTATCCTCCTTTATATTTTTTACTGATGACCTGTAAAAAAACGAAACGCATCTGTGTGATCAGGGACGTTATTAAATGATTATACGTATTGGTTTCTCCGCACGATACCCGCGATTACAGAGGTGTAGAAGCTCCTGTTCGCGGTCTCTCTTCGTGGCCCCATGATTCAACATCGCAAACCTGGTCCTTAGGGCCAGGTCAGAGTTCAATGGCTTTACCAGCAGAAGAGGTTTAAGGCACAAGGCGCAAGGCATAAGGAGAGAAGAAGTTTCCTTTTATTGTTTTTGCCTTGTGCCCTGTGCCTTGAGCCGTTCCCTTTTGTAAACAACGTCCCTACCAATATCTCACGATCTTTCGGATACAAGGTGGGATTGTGTCGGCGGACCCTTCCCTATTTCGAACATTGCTCATTACACTCGGCCCATGTCGCTTTGCATTGTTCTGTGCAGGAATCCAATTCACTTCCAATCTTACGAGTTTTTTCGCACTCGAGAATGCAGGAAGAGTATTCATTTTCACATCCGTACACGCATTCGTCATGTGCGGACGGTGGACCTTCCGGCTTCTGAACAGTTGAATGGGCACAGCCCAATAGCAACCCTACAGACATCAAAACCAGTAATCTTCTCATGATATTTTCCGCTCCGATTTTGTAAAGAATCCGAGCCCTGCCTCCGGCCCAGAGGGAGGACCTAGCCAGCCGCGATCTCCATCACTGAATAAATACTCAACTGAGTAGAATTTGATTCAAATTCCGAGTTGGCCGTTTTGGGCGACAACCCGTCAAGTGCTGAACCCGTTTCTCATGGGTATAGGGCTTCAGGTTTCAGCTTCTATGTTTCTTTTCCCTGACACCTGAACACTGACACCTGAAACCTCCCTTCCATATGCGTAGGTATATTGTGTAGGATAAGGATCAGTTGGCCCCGCTTTTTTCCTTGGAATAAGAAATACGAAACTCATGAGGCTTGCTCGTCGTGGCAACTTCTACAACTACTTCTGAACCCCGGGCAGTCATCATAACTTCACTTTCTACTTCAGAACCCCTACGGTTTACGACGGTGATCTTGAGATTCTTGTTATTAACGTCGCGACTCTTTGGGACAAGCTTGAATTTTACCGCATACTTGCCCATTATTTCACCGGTCTCTGTTTCTACAGTGGCTCCCAAGGAGTAAAGTTTCCGTACCGATGGACTGAATGTAAGTTTTACCGGCCCATTCCACAACCCCAGCCCTAAAAACTCCAGATTATTCTGGCCATCGACTGTACCCTGGGAATTGAGGCCATCAATTTGCACCTGCTTATCGGAAAAACCATCTGCAAAGGCATTGATGGAAAGAGGTCCTGCCAAAAACACTCCTACCATGTGAAAAACTATCATCCAGCTGTATCGTCTCCTGCCCATTTACCACTCTCCCTTTCTAGTCGGGGCATTTCTGGTTGCACTCAGTCAATTTCTTCTCGCATTGGTCTAGGCATTGAGCAGCTCCCGGTTCGAAATCTGCTGAATCTTCGCAGCCCTCTTTGCAACCTTCGAGATCAGCTTCACACAGGGCCAAACATTTCTCTTTTGGGGTCTGGTGGAACGGCGAGGTGGCGCAACTGCAGGCTATAAAAACCAGCGAGATTATCCAGAGAATCAATAAGTAACCTCTCCTTTTCATCTCTTTCTCCTCTTCTTAACGCAATACAACGCAGTGCTGGTTGATTTTAATCATCCAGACTAGAAACATATCTTCACGAAAGATTCCTAATCAGAATCAGAGCCATGAAATGGATCTCATTGGTGTCTATCCCACACCCAATCATGCCGACGAGTAGGGTATTGGCTCTCATAAAGCAGAACAGACTCTTATAATAATTATCACTGGATTTCCGCGGCCTCACTGCTCAGGATAGAGTTATTAATGTAGCCCAGTTGATGCTTGGCTGCCTGCTGCCACTGTGCCGGGACCTTCTCCGGTGTTCTCCCTGGCACAAAGGACAGCGGTAGCTTGACAGTTTGACTTTTATTTCCCGCCGAATCGCGGATAAAAATACTCACCTTCAAGGTATCCATCTCGACTGCCAGGTTATCATCCATAGGAGTGTGCAGGAAAATGTAGCCGTCAAACTCCGAGCGATTTTCTCCTTTGAGCCAGATTTCGGAGGTTGGATAGCTGCCTTCACCTGCCATAAATAAGACAGCAACGATATATTTCATGTCGCCATCTACATCCTTCGCTTTGAGATAGATGTTCCAGGTTTGACCCGGGTGAACCTCCTTGACCGCGTAGGAGCCGAGTAGCTCCGGAGGCTGGCCTTTTTCTCCAGCCTGTGCTTGCTCGAATTGTGGTGGCGTTTGACACACCACCAGTGATGTAGCCAAGAATATGGTAAAGAAAATTTTTCTAAACATGTCTAGTCCTCCTTTTGCACGATTTAGTGCTTTGATAGCCCACCACGTCCGCTACTTTACCGCGCTCGCTGGGATCCATTGTTGGGCGACGAAGAACTGCCCGAGCTCCTTTGCGACTTTTTTTGCCAATTGGCGGGCATCGGCCTCCACTGTCTCCCATGAGGCTTCCCCCGAGGCGCTCACTGCGCCGCTCACCGCGGCGGAGGTCGCTAAGGTGCCGGCCACAGCCCCGATTCCCATCATCTCGGCCATACCCGGCTTCCGACCACTCTTGGCATCCGCCTGCATCTGTTCCACCTTGCGCTTGCCTTCGGCTGTCATTTCGTAAACCTGCACGTGGGCTTTCACATCGGTTCTACCGGCGCCCAATCCGATCACCACTCTCTCGGTCCGGTTGCCCTGGTCGATGGACACGAGCTGACCGTGAATCAACAAGGTGTTCCCTGACCCAGAAGGTAGACCGGCAGACCTCTCAGCCGGGAGCCCGAATCCCTGGATTTCTTTTACCAGCTCCTTTGCCAACGCACTGGCGGCCGCATGCCCTATCTTGAGCTCATCTGCGGTCCTGGGCGTACCCTCCACTGCGCGAGCAATATCTGCGCTGAGTCCTGTATCGAGCTTGACCTCATCCGAGGAAACGGCGAAATCATAGACCAGGATCCGATCAGGCCTGGGCAGCTTACCACTGTACTCCTCGGTTGTTTTCACTTTGGTTGGCCCGCAACTCGCTACTAGCAGAAAAGCCGCAAATCCAAAGAAAAGGAAAATGGGGTACATCTGTTTTCGCCTCTTCATGGCCAATATCTCCTTTTTGTCTTTGTTATTTGTTGAGGTTTCAGCTTCCATGTTTCTTTTTCCTGACAGCCTGTTGGAGCGAAGCGGAAATCCCGTCTGAAGCGAAACGGCAGCGGGGACACCTGAAACCTGAAACCTGAAACCTGAGCACTGAAATCTTAGTCATTGTGATTTCTTCTCCCTCGACTGGGTAACGCGTACTCCCACCAGCCAGGCGACCGTAGTCATCAAATAGAGTTGGCCGACAACTGCTTCGACGGTTGCCAAGGATCTTGCCAGGTTGGTCGTGGGAACAATATCTCCGTAACCCAGTGTAGTGATAGTGACCAGACTAAAATAGATAAAACGCATTTGCTCATAGATCTGAGTTGTTGGAATTGTGAATGATCCGGGGTGTGCTATCTCTACCACTCTATAAATGAAGACCCACATCATGGCCATGAGCAAATACACCACAGCCGCACCGGCTATAAGATCTCTTGTGACCTCATCTTGTCTGTAGATAAAGAGTAAAATGTTGACGATCATGTAAGCAAAAAACACCACACCGCAAAGGGTCCCTACAATCACCACAGAATTGCTTTCCACAAAATATCCGGACCACACTGACATAAGCATGGGCAGAGCGAGTAGTGAGGCAATATAGGCGCGCCGCTTTTGTTCGCTGACAGCATAAACCGCCGACACAAAGATTCCGGTGAGGAAAATGTTCCATATAATATGAAGCTTGACAAATCCCTCGACCAGGGGGGTAATGAGAATCAGTGCCAGCAACAAGACAAGCAGAATGACGAATCTTCGTCTAAAATAAATTTGCCTAAGCGAAAGAGCTTTTGACCTGTCCATTATATTCCCTAAGAACCGTAAATCCGGATGGTTATCAGTCTCCTACGGGGGCGCTACCTTCCGCCAGCCTTTGGCGTGCACCGAATGCTTTGGCCCAGGGGTTGGCGGTGATTCCGTGACCCAGGATACTGAGTATTATGGTGCAGACCACAGTCATGGCGATGGGACCGCTGTTTGGCACGTTAGCGTTCACCACAATAACGCCGAAGACAATACTGGCCAAACCACGTGGACCGAACCAGCCTATAAAAAGCTTGCCCTCGGTGTTCATCCCCGAACCGGTGAGCACGAGAAACACCGGCAACATGCGGATGAGGGTGAGGCTCAGCACCGCATAAAGCAGAATAAGCCAGCTGAACTGACCC
>PPDG01000536.1 GCA_002899795.1 Desulfobacteraceae bacterium
AGGAGGAGAAAAATAAATGGTAAGTGCAGGGTGCGCTTACAAGCTGGCAGGGGGCAGCCCCCGATGCCGAGGGGGATTTTAATGGAGTAAGGGGATTTAAATAAACCCCGCCCCTACATTATTCAGACACTGTGGCACCAAAAAGCAACAAAGGGCTCATGCCGATATGGCATGAGCCCTTTGTTGCTTAATGAAACCCTAACGGTAACTACGAGGCTATTTCCTCCTTAACCGAGACGGCAATCTTGTAGAGGATGGTAAGAATCAGGAAGCCTGTAGCCCAAACACCTACGGTAATCGCCACCTCTGGTAGGGTGGGGACGTACTCGGTTATTGTATCAAAGGGGTTCGGGATAAAACCGGTAATAACAAGGGTAATCCCTTTCTCGATCCACAGGGAAAAGAATACCAGCAAGCAGGAGATAGCCAGGGTCTTTTCATTCTTCCGAAGCGGTGGACAGAGCAGCATGAGTGTTGCTACCACCGCCATTACCGCAAAGGCCCATGTCCAGGGGACGAGATTTCCATGCCCATGAAGACCGACAAAAGTGTACACGAAACCATGCATATGCCCTGGTATCTGGCTGTAGAAAGCGGTGAAAATCTCCAGCACCACAAAGAATATACTGATGATCATGGCATACACCACAATGTTGGCCACCTTCTGAATGGCCTCCTTGCCGGGATCGAACTTGCTCACCTTTCTAACGATGAGACACAGGAGAATAAGGAGCGCTGGTCCGGCTGCAAATGCGGAAGCCAAAAAGCGGGCTGCCATGATGGCGGTGAGCCAGAAATGTCTTCCCGGTAAGCCTGCGTATAAGAAAGCGGTGACTGTGTGAATGCTAACAGCCCAGGGTATGGATAGATAGATAAGGGGTTTGACCCACTTGGGTGGTTCGACCTGTTTGCGCTCAGCACTCAATACCATCCAACCGATGATGATGTTCAGGAAAAGGTAGCCATTCAAAACCACCATATCCCAGAATAGGATGGAGTTGGGGGTCGGGTGCAGGATAACGTTGAGCATGCGCATGGGCTTGCCCAGATCCACAAGGATAAACATCAAACACATGTTAACCGCGGCCACAGCCAGGAACTCGCCCAGAATCGTGATCTTGCCGAACTCCTTGACATTGTGCAGATAGTAGGGCAGGACCACCATCACCGCCGAGGCTGCCACCCCGACCAGGAAGGTGAATTGGGCGATATAGATGCCCCAGGAAACATCCCTGCTCATGCCGGTTACGGTTAATCCTTTACTGAGCTGATACAGGAAGGCGGTGGCACCCATCCCGTGAAGGCCGAACAAAACCCCTATCAGTATCCAGTATTTCTTGCTTCCTTTTAGAGCAGTCTCGAGCATAACCACCTCACACTATGTAGTAGACGTTGGGATTTGTCCCAAGCTCTGGTTTCCGCCGAATGGCAAAGTGCTCATGGAGTACTTCCCTTACTTCGGAGTGCGGATCTTCCAGGTCGCCAAAAACGATTGCTTTTGAATCCTTAACCGCCTCAACGCACGCCGGCATCTCACCTACTGCCAGACGTTCAGCACAGAGGTTGCACTTTTCCACCACCCCTTTTGTGCGGGTGGGATATTTGGGGTTCGGTGGCTCTTTGTCCTTGAAGTAGGTCGTCCTCGGATCTTTCCAGTTGAAACTCCGGGCCCCGAAAGGACAGGCAGCCATACAGTAACGGCAACCGATACAGCGATGCTGGTCCATCATGACGACGCCGTCGCCACGCTGCCAGGTGGCCTGGGTGGGGCACACCCGCACGCAGGGGGGATTGGCGCAGTGGTTGCAGAGTAGAAGGAAAGGCTTTTCTTCTATCTCTTCGGCCAGGTATGCATGCTCCGTTCCCGGAAAGGCGTGCTCATACTTGTCAGTCCAGATCCACTTGATCTCTTCGTCATCGCCATAGTCAGGAACGTTGTGGATCAGGTGGCACGCTTCTATGGCCTTTTGGGTGGTCTCTTCATCCAGCTTCTTTACATCCACCACCAGGGCCCATCTCTTGCCGGTCATACCTTGTGGATCTGGCGCAAACGCGGCCTTACCCATCTCGGCCTTGGCCAAAAGATCCACGGACGAAAGTGTCCCGAGACCCAGGGTGGAGATTCCGAGTATCTTCAAGAAGCTCCTTCTGCTCCGCTCCATCACAACTTCTCCTTCGGTGCAATATGGCATTCCCAACAGTACGGATTCACTTCAGCGTAGTTATGGCACTGATCGCAAAACTTGCTCTTGTTGGAATGGCAGTCCATACAAGTATTCTGCAAACTCACCGTATATTCTTTCCCGTCGGTGGCGACATAAATCCTCTTGCCTTCACGGACAGCCTGATTCCGCCAATCGTTCAGCATCTGCATGTGGGATTCCACCATGTATTCTTTGGCTTCTACACATTGCTTCGCCAGCTTTGCCTTCGGCGTAAGCTCTGGCTCAGGCGGTGGGCCGGATTTCACCAAACCGATCAAGAAGGGTGAGGTGAAAAAGACAACAAAGATAACGATTCCGGTGATGACTAAGCCTTTGTTATACATTATTTTTCACCCTCCGCTTCTCCTGCCGCTTCCTCATCAGCAACTTCTTCAGCTGCTGCTTCGACTCCTTCTTCTGCTGCTTCGAGAATTACTTCTGCAGCTGCTTCTTCAGCCTCTTCTTCCTCCACCCAGGGGAATTCCTCACCACGCAGATTCATGGTTCTTTTCTTTTCCCCTTCCAGGATGAGGGCATTCCCTATCAACTCGTGAATCCCTATGACCTCCACATCTGGTACCCAGTACTCGCACAAAGTTGTAAGGGTGGCCCGGTCAATGGCACAGATACAGGCCATCATGTTCACATCATGTTTGTCATGGACATGCTGGAGGGCATTTGCCCGAGGAAAGGCCCCCCGCATCCTCATGTCCATAAACTCATCGGTATTCAAGCCGGACCCACTGCCGCAGCAAAAGGTCTGCTCCCGAATGGTATCGATCGGCATCTCATGAAAATTGTTGGCCACGTTCTGAATGACATACCGCGGCTCATCAAAGAATCCCATGCCCCTGGCCGGGTTGCAAGAGTCATGGAACGTTAATTTGTATTGATCATTGCGGCTCAGATCCAGGTTCAACTTACCGTGTTTGATCAGGTCCGCGGTGAACTCACAGATATGAAGCATCTTATGGGATTTGGCATTCTCAAACACGGTGCCGGTAATGGGGGATTTGGGCACTTCCAGAAAGTCGGCGGGGCCAGTCATGGTGTCCATGTACTGATTGCACACCCTCCACATGTGGCCGCACTCTCCACCTATAATCCACTTCACTCCCAATCTCTTGGCCTCGGCATACATTTTGGAGTTCAGCCTTTTCATCATCTCGTGGGAGGTGAAAGAGCCGAAGTTTCCGCCCTCTGAGGCGTAAGTGCTCCAAGTAATGTCGAGCCCTAGACCTTCAAGATAGTGGAATAACATGATATAGCCCATGGCAGTAAAGGTGCCCGGGTCAGCGAAGATATCGCCGGATGGAGTAATGAACAGGATCTCAGCTCCCTTCCTGTTTAAGCTGGGCTCGGGAAGGATTCCTGTGATCTCCTCGATCTCCTCGCAAAAAAATTCCACCATGGAATGGTAGGCGTGGGGCTGAATGCCTAGGTGATTACCCGTTCGGTAGCAGTTGGCCACCGGACCCGTTATCCAGTCGATGTTGCAGCCTAACAAATTGAGTAACTCCCGACCGATCATAGTGACTTCTGCGGTGTCGATGCCGTAGGGGCAGAAAAGCGAACAGCGCCTACACTCGGTGCACTGGAAGAAGTAGTAGAACAAATCCTTGAATACCTCGTAGGTAAGCTTTCTCCCCCCGGCAAGCTTCCCCAGGATCTTTCCAGCGGTGGTGAATTCGCCTCGATAGATCGATCTGAGCAGCTCCGCTCGAAGCACAGGCATGTTCTTGGGATCGCCGGAGCCAATGAAGAAATGGCACTTGTCAGCGCAGGCGCCACATCTCACACATATATCCATGAAGAGTCTGAAAGAACGGAATTTATCCAGCCGCTCCCTCATTCCCTCGAGAAATATCTCTTGCCAGTTCTCCGGAAGCTTCCAGTCCTCGTCACCAGGCGACCAACTCCTCGGGTTAGGCAGACCGATCACTTCGTGGTCTTTTGGCTTGGAGCCGTAGCACCACCTGCCCTCTTTCAATTCGACGGGCATGTCCATCCACCCTTTTTTGGGAGGCGTGTGGTCTACTTTTGCAAGTTCTTCTGGGGGCGCAACCTTTGACATCTTTACTCCTTTTCAACTGAGAGTCCAACCTCTATCATCTTCTCCCTAAATTCGTCCTCATACTCAGCGTATGTGTGGACCTTCACTGGGTAGTTCCAGGGATTTATGTGCCGCCGGGCGCGGTTGTCATTGGGCATATTTCTGGTGGGACTGAAGAAAACTCCACCCGCATGCATGAGTTTACTGAAGGGGAAGTAGGCGATCAAAATCGAGAGGAGAAACAGGTGGATGTAAAAGATAACTCCTATCCCTTTTGGAATCGTGGGATGGAAACTCACCAGTCCTATGACCAACTCCTTGACGCTGGTGATATCCACCCTGATGAAATATCGCATGAGAATTCCGGAAGTTGCCAAGCCAATGATCAGGAAAAGAGGGAAATAGTCGGCAGCTAGTGAGATATAGCGAAGTTGTGGCACTGCAACTCTTCTCAGAAAAAGATACAGTGCCGCCAGCAAGAGCACGACACCGCTTATCATAAGCCGCGGCAACCCAACCTCCACAAAGCCGTCGACGCTTTCCAGCGCACCCACAAAGAAGGGTACCGGCTCCATAAAAAGCCGAAAGTGTCTGATAAACACGACCAGAAAAGCATAGTGAAAGGCCAGTGCTGCCACCCACAGCCACTTGTTGGAGCCATAGTCGAGCTTGGGGCCATCCCTCAGTTCGATTCTGGTGTTCCTGAACAAGGAACGAAAGGCGAACACCTCTAGTGCCATTCTGACAATGACACCTCCGGTGCTGGAGGGATTGTCAATGGGGTTCGGCTCGATCCAAGAAAAGCTTTTCATCTGCCCCCCGGTGGTGGGAATCTTGAAGGGTACCGGGGTTTTGGCCCATTGAACTACTCGGTAAATAAACCCGATGACGAAAGTCAGGACGGCCAAATACGGTATCACGATCCCAAAGAGATACTGGCCGGCTCCTTGCGCACCCACCAAGGGGATTACGACGAGTGCTATAACCGCAAAAAAGGAAACCCAGACGCCCATTTAAAGTTACCTCGCTTCAGGTTAGATTATCAGTGTTGCACACTTCGGGATCTCCCTCTTTCTCGGGGATCCCGCACATCATGTTTGCTCGTTCGATTAACCTTCCAACTCTGTTTTTGACCTCTTTCACCCTCAGCTCGTAAAGCTTCTCCCGGCACTTGGTGTATATGTCCAATGACATGAGGCCCATTGCATCTATTTTTCGCTCAAGCTCCCATAAATCTTCAGAAATGCGGCTTTCGCCCATATTCTCAGCCAACTCATCTCTTATCAGTTTCTTCAGATCGAAAATGAAGCCCAGAGCCTGGGAGGGGGAGAAGTCCTGAACAGCTCTAATTCTTATGACTTTGTCGAGGAAAGGGGAAACATCTTCTGAATTTGCATCCTTGAGAATATTGTTGAAGATCTCCTCAATTCCCCGGGATATTTCATGTGCCACCGGGTTGGCAAAGCGGTTTTTCTTCTTCTTCAAGAACTGTCTTGTGTCAGCAGGATACGTCTCCAGAATGGAATCGAACCATCGTTCTAGGATGACAGATTTCTTTTGCTGCAGAAGTTTTTCTAGACTCATACGGCGTCTAACCAAGAGAGGAAAAGGTGTAGCTAGTAAGGGTATGGCTCAATAAAAGGGGACTGATTTCTCCGCCCCCACTTTGTGACAATTTTAACTTATTCGGACTTTACATTCAATTTGTTACGCCAAAAAAGCGCCCACACTCTTCAGACATCGAGGTCCTGCGCCCACTGCGAGGGTTTCAGCGGAAGATTGGAGCGCAGATACTTCAAAGCTTACTTTGTGAAACTTATTTCTAAATAGGGGACTTTATGGAAAATCTACGAAAGTGTCAAGGGAAAAGTTTGCCGCGGTCATCCCGAGGTCAATCGCAGGTTGTGTCCATGTTCTTCAAGGCTGGGCAATCTGATCAAATCCGAAATCCGAATCTCGAAAATTGAAGATTTACCACAGAGGCACAGAGATCACGGAGGAGGGTGTTTTTTCCCTGGCCGGGAGCCCCGCTTTTCAGCGGGACAGGCCTCTGGCCAGGGAAAAGAGCCTCCGCCTCCGGCGAAAGCTCTTTAGCCTGGCTCCAACCGTTGACATCAAGCCACCGGATTACTAGGTCGTGCCCGCAGGGCTGCGATCTTTTGCCCGATCGCCGTCTCCCGATCGGGCAAAAAATATAGTTTCCTCTGTGCTCTCCGTGTCTCCGTGGTTAGCAAAAGCATTTATCCAACTCTGGTATCTACAGTATGCGGAGCTAAAGGAATAGACTACTCGTGCAGGGCGGCTATTTGCAGATGCAGCTTACGATTTCTCGGACCGTCGAACTCGCAAAAGAATATTCTCTGCCAAGTACCCAGAACCAAGCGGGCGCCGGACACAAGTACGGTCTCGGCTGCCCCCACCAGGCTGGTCTTAACATGAGCGGGGGAATTGCCTTCCATGTGTTTATAGTTGGCTTTCCAGGGCACCATTTGATTGAGCACCATGAGGATGTCCGCCTTGACCGCAGGATCCGCCCCCTCATTGATGGTAATGGCGGCGGTGGTATGGGGTACATAGAGGGTAAGACGACCCTCTTCTATCCCTGATTTGCTCAATTCACTCTGCACCTGACTGGTAACATCCACCATCTCAGTTTGAGCTGAAGTCTTTACACTGATTGTTTTCAGCATGGCCAACTCCTTAATTTCTTACCGCAGAGAGCGCGGAGATCGCAGAGAAAAAATATGCAGTTTTTTCCTCCGTCTCGGCCTCTGCCTTGGGACTGGGAAAGTGATGTTTTATTTGACTTGGAACTACGAACCCGAAACCTGCTACCTTGGAATAATAAGTCCGGACTCCGTGGTCCTTTCTCTTTTGGCCTGCTCTTCTGCACCCTCCACTTGTGGTCCAACCTCACTTGCAATGGA
>PPDG01000259.1 GCA_002899795.1 Desulfobacteraceae bacterium
AGAGGATTTCATGAAAAAAACCGGTGTCTTCTACCATCCCAGCTTCAGCCGAAAAAGTTATCTCACCCGCGGATCTCGACTGGAGGATTTTCCCGAAGCGATTGATTATCTGCTGGCCCGTGACAACGTTGTTCTCTACGAATCGCCACCCATCGAGGAAGAGTGGATCCTCAAGGTGCACACCCCCGAACTTATCCGAGGCGTGGAGGGTGATCCCCTTTGCTCCACTGGCTGGCACTCAGTTGGTGGCGTGGTCCTAGCCGGAGAAAAGATCTGCACTGGAGAGATTTACAACGGCTTTGCCCTCATTGGTGCCGGTGGTCATCATTCGGGAAGAGATTATTTTGGCGGCTTCTGCTGTTTCAATGATGTGGTAATCACCATCACTTACCTGCGAGAGATACACAATATTCAACGCTTCGCCATCCTTGATACAGATGCCCACCACGGTGATGGCACGCGTGATCTCCTCAAGAATGATCCAGACGTGCTTCACGTTTGTTTTTGCAGCATGGATTCTTGTTCAGCAGACGGCACCAAGGTGGACGTTCCTGCACCTGGCGGTTTCTGGGGATTCTCGGGTAAAGCCGCTGACAGTGTGGATGAGGCCTACGCCAATAAGGTAAGAGAAGAGTTCGGTCCTCGGGTGGCTAATTTCAAACCAGATCTCATTTTCTGGTATTTCGGTTTCGACACCCACAAGGGAGATTATGGTAGCCTGGGGCTCAGCAAAGCGTGCTTCCTGGACATTGCCCACTTCATGCGACAGACCGCCGACGAGGTGACCGATGGTCGTCTGGAGGTGGTTCTAGGGGGTGGATCCCGCACTGACCTTGCCACCGCACTTATCCCACCAATTATAGAAGTCCTGGCAGATACCGCCTAGTTCTTCGCGCATTAAAGCATCCCTCCCGACGCCGGGAGGGCTTTGGTCCATGAGCCGACCCGAAAGGGTGGCGCCCCCAACCGCCGAGGTCACGCCTGGGCGTGACTATGGCGAGTCAAGTAGGGTGCGATTCACAATTCCACGCCTTGTGGTAAGACCAAAGCCGTGCCCGTGAACGAAATCCCCCCTAACCCCCCTTTATGTAAAGGGGGGAATTTATTGAAACCACTTCAGAATCTTCCCCCTTTTGTAAAGGGGGATCGAGGGGGATTTTGCTGCGCTGTCATTAGGTAGTTAAATGACAATAAATGACAGCGAAGCGTAATGACCTAATGACTATGAGTGACGCGAAGTATAATTCTGCACGATTATTGCATTATTGTTTGTGACTTTCATGATGAAAAGAAGAATGGAGATGAAGGTTGAGAATCCCTGATATTTGCAAGACCTGTAAATACGTGACTATCCTTTCCCACGGAATTCGGTGCCGAAAAAAAGTGCGGGCTCGATACGTCAGGGGAAAATTCGTCTGCAGTAAGTATCGGCTGTCCAAGCGCTATCAAACAAATCCTCTTTATGGGTAAGTAATGAAAGAAAGTAGCCAGTAGTCAGTAGTCAGAATCCAGGAGTAAACGGAAAACGGTAATCTGTGAATAACTGACCTCTTTGACTAATTTTCTAATTCTCTAATAAACCAATTCTGTCCTCTACCGATTACAACAAATGACAGCGAAGCTTAGTGACCTAATGACGCCGAAGGCACATGACGCGAAGCTCGATGAGAGCTGAGCGCTGCGGTCAGCTGTATTTCCCTATGCTCTATGCCCCATGCCCTATGCGGTTCATTACCCCAGCTTTCCCACTGTGATCATATAGAGGACCGTCTCTTCTTCGCCGTCCACCTCCACAAGTTTGTTGAGTTCGTCGTCGTAAAAGGCGCCTATGGGACAGGAACCAAGTTCCAGAGCGGTGGCTGCCAACTGCACATTTTGGCAGACATGGCCAAGGTCCATGCCAATATATCTCACTGCCCTTTCACGATATTTCACCATGCACCTGAGCATCATAGCAGTCCAGATAATCACCACCGCTGCCTTGCGAACCACAGGCTGACCCAAGCTGGCAGCAGTAATCACTCCATTGAAATTACCTTCCTGTAAACACTCCAGCACGAAATCTGCCACATCTAAATGGTAGATTCCCTGCGGTACACCCTCAACCCGGTCAATGTAGACATAGGTCTCAAATGGATAAAGGGCGCCTGCCGAAGGTGCGGTTCTGAGCAAATACATCCCCGCCCGAGCTGTTATTCCCTGGGCTGCCCACAAGACTTTTGCAAGCTCCTCCAAGCTGAGGGGCTCCTGGGTTGTATTCCGCTCAGATCTCCGTCTTGCCAGACAATGCCACAGATCGGCAGATTCGCTAAAATCTGGTTGCGGTAACTGTACGCGCTCAGCGCCACCGTAGGTTTTGAAGTGATCAGGTGAAGGAATAGAACCCAGATCATCCCTAGGAGCTCGCTCTCGGGAATACTTGGTTTTCTGCACATAACTGAAGGCTAACCCTTTCTTGTATTTTGCCACGACGATCTCCTTTCATATGTCATTGGTTTTTCAATTAAGGATATCCGTGGAAAAGGCCATGGAGATAAAAAGAATTGAACCACGGAGACACAGAGGAGTGCTTCGCACTCAAATTCGAAATACGAAACCCGAAGCACGAAACAAATACAAAATTGGTCCTCCGGACTCCCCACCCTTCGGGCGGGGCCCCAGTTTCGAATTCTCAAATGTTCAAAACGTGACTGCTCAAAATGACTTGTCTGGTGTTTCGGTCATTTAGATTTTGGTAATTCGAATTTGTTTCGGATTTTATTACACTCTCGAATCGCAACCAAAGGTTGCTCCTACATGACGAGCATCATGTAAGTAATTCCTGTAGGAGCAAGCTCTGCTTGCGATAAATAAAAGGATAGCTCTTAAGTCCTTTCATTTTAGACATTTTAGGCACTTTAGCTCACTTTAGTTCATTTGAGACGGTGCCTCTGTGGTAAAACCAAACAGTGCGACTTCTGCTAAGGTTGCACCTAGCGTGCAAAGGCCTGCTGTGTTAGCTGCTCCAAAAACGCTGGATACTCCGGATCAAGAATGCGCACTTGGGGCCTGCCATCCTCTCCACGCACCAGCTTCAAATCTCCCTGTGCCATCCACTGGATACATTGCGAATAGATAGCATATTCAAGTTCGAGTCCCCGCCTTCGTACCACCTCCAAAGTGTCTTCCGGCCAGATGGGATATATGGCCTGGGCAATAATGGGTCCGGTGTCTTCTCCCTCGTCTATGAAATGGACGGTGACTCCCCCGAACCTGCAACCATACGAGAAAGTGGCTCCATATCCATCAGTTCCCGGAAAAGCAGGGAGAAGCGCCGGGTGAATATTCATGATCCCGTAGCGGTCTTCCGTGTTGTAGTGTCCAATGAAATAGGGGGAGATCAACCGCATGAATCCCGCCAGACAGATGAGATCAGGATTCAGCGGTTTCAATAATGCTAAAACCTCCTGCTCGGCCAGTGCTAGTCGCGCCAACCGATCCCTTACTTCGCCATCTGCAAGACCCGAATAGATTCGTTGCCGGTTGACAACCTCATCGAATTCTTTGGGAAGAGTGCTCTGGACAACTTCTGCAAGGAATCTCTTGCCGTAATTCCTGTAATCCACTACGGCAGTGGGAATTCCGTGCTTCTGAGCCCTGACCAACCCATAGGCGTCGGGATTATTGCTCACCACCAAGCTGATCTCAGCATCCAGTTTGCCAGCCTCAATTCGGTCAATCATGGCCTGGAGGTTCGTTCCGCCCCCTGAGATCAGCACTGCAATTTTGAGCTTTTTGGTTTTCTCCTTCACCTTGTCTCACCTCATATGCTTTGCAGGCTGCTGAAAAAGTATGCGAATACGTCATTCTGAGGAGCGGCAGGCGACGAAGAATCTCGAGATCCTTCGCGGAGCCTGTCCTGAGCCTGTCGAAGGGCTCAGAATGACATTGATTGAGACTTTTCCAGTATCCTGCTCTTGACGTTTTCTTCAACATCTCTTAAGTCATCAGGGGCAGGATAGCAAAGATGGTAGCGTTGATGGAAGTTTTTTCAGTTTAAGAAGCCTAGTTTGTCTGTCCGCTCGCCATTTACAATACCAAGTGCTATAATTCCTAGCAGGGTGCTGAAAGACTCGATATTTGTAGTGTGAGCACCACGTCTGTCATTCCGGAAGTCGCGAAGCGACTGTCCGGAATCTAGAAATAACAATAATTTACTGGATACCCCTTCGACTTCGCTCAGGGTGGTGATCCTGTCGAACCACGGATCTCGCCCGTCATAGGCGGACTCGTCCGGTATGACGATGGATGGAGTTGCCAGGCTAGTCCGAATTCTACATCACTAGCATTGCTGTCAACTGTGACGCGATAACCAGGAGTTTCCCATGTCGATGTGGCTTTACGATGAAATGAATGAGATGGAGGATTACCAGAACTACCAGAAAGAAGTCCGGCTCCTTGAGAGAGAGTACCTTGAAATCCGGATCCTTCTTCGTGATGCCGAGGCAGATTATAGAAAAGAACCTGAGAGCGAGTATCTCGAAGCAAAGGTGAAGTATTTGCAAAAAAGGCTGAAGGGTTTGGAGGGCCTAGCAGCCCGGCTTGCCGCTGACCACCCGCTGGAAATATCCCTTTTTGCTCCGCCCCACGGCTAACCCCTACTCTTATCAATCTGGGAAGACAAAAGGTGTGGGTAACCCTAACGTTGCATACCTACTCCGAGGAAAAACGCGCCAGAGTGCGCCAGATGTGGCTGCGCACAGGCTCGGTCAGGACGAAGCATACTTCACCGTACGTTGAGATCCTGGCCGAGGCGAGCACAGCCGCAGATGGGGTACTATAGCGCGAGCCTAGCGATTTTAGCCGGTGTGGGTATGCAACGTTAGGGTTAAGCTCAGTGGAGGTCGGTATCAAAATCATGACTCACGCAATCCCATACACCATCAGGATCACACTCTTTACAATGGTAGTGCTCCGCATATATGAGGTGACTTTGGTAGGATACGGCTTCCTCTAAACGGACCCGGGCTTCGCAATGGGCACAGTCAACATATCGAATGTTATCTTTATTCATTCTGTGGGGACCATGAGGATTGAGAGGCGGCTCATTCTTTCGGTTCCTTAGGTTTGTGCATGGGCAGCCCATAAAGGGTATCAATGTAATATTCAAAATTCTCGGGACCTGCCTCTTCCACTTCTTTGCGGAATTTTTTGCAGATCTCCAATCCTTTCTCCTGGGCGCCTTCGGGAAAACCTTCCTCGTCGGACAAATACCGCTTCTCAATCTCATCTAATTTATTCATGAACTCTTCATAGGTGATTTCCTCTATCGCCATATTCGCCCCCTAAAGTAATGAGCTGAATCAACCGGATTATTCAAATGTAACCTCGACTTCGCTGAGGGCTTTTCTGGCCTCGGCAATCAAATCATAAAAAGCGTCCGATTGATAAGTATCGAAACCGCCGCATCCCATGTCACCGGCTTTGTCAAAAACATGCTCTTTATCAATGTAGGTTATCAGATCTCTTGCGGCCTCAAAGAGGGTCAAATACTCATCCTTCATTTGTCTCCTCTCCTCCGGGTGTCTTATCATCCTTCTTAGGTTCTTGTTCTTGTTTGTCAATCTCAGTCTTGAATCTTTCCATAAACTCCGTCTTGAAGGCTTCGATCTCCATAGCCTCGTCATATTTGCCCATAAAGTACAGGGCCATACCCTTGAATACCTGGGCTTCCTTGATCTCAGGGTTTATGGCCAGAGCGTCATCGAAGTATTTTATACTCTCATCATATTTTTGCAGCCCCAACAAAGCGTGGCCTTTGGCTGCAAGGGCGTGAACATCATCGCCTTTCTGCGCCAGAATCTGATCCAAAATCTCAATAGCCTCTTCACACCTGCCCATGTCGTTCAGGGCAAAGGCCTTCAACTGTGAGGCTGATAAATTTTCCGGTCTGAGGGCCAGCTCCTTGTCGCAGCAATAAACAACCTCTTCCAAAAGCCCCTTTTCAGCCAATACCGCGGCTCCCTCCATCCAGGTTGTTTTGGAGTCCGGCTCGACCTCCATGAGCTTCATCATCACGCCCTCGTAGGTCTCCTCCACGCTGCGTCTGCCGGTGGCCGCCACGGGAACACCGTGGCCGGGGAGTATATTTTCAATGTCTTTTTGCATCAATTGCTTGAGCCCGTACAAGTAATGCTCCAGCCTTCCTCCGGCGGTTTTGTCAGCATCCCCAATAGAGTGCGGTATTACAGTGTCCCCGGTAATGGCGGTTCTTGTTGGCCCGTGATACAAACATATGCCGTCAATGGTATGGCCGGGAGTGTGAATCACTTCCCATTCAAAGCCGCTCAGTTCAAGGGTTTCCCCGCCCTTTACTTGGGTCAGGGAGAATCCTTGACTTTCGAGTATTTTCTTAAACTCCTGGGGACCTCCTTCATGGTTGATAATCTCGATCTCTTTACTTTCATAGATGGGGGGGTATCTCAACAGTTCGAATACGCCCATGCAGTGGTCACGGTGCCCGTGAGTGACCACCACCTTTTTGATGTCCAGAGGATTGAACCCTAATTTTTCAAGCTCAGTAAAAACCGTATAATCATTTCCCGGATCGACGATGGTCAGGTAGTCACCTGCAAGCACATAGACATTGCTGGATTCTCCATAGCCGATAAGAAACTTGCTCTTTGCAAAGACAGGATCTGATATCTTCATAACCTCTGCGATAGACAGCCAGCCCGGGTGATCCGGTTCTAACTCGGCCGGGAGGGCAACCCCCTCTTCAAGGGGATCAAACTCCTTTGGGAACTCAAACTTCTCACCTTCTTTCTTTTCCTTTGTCATGTTCACTCCCTTCGATTTACCCTAATGTTGCATACCTACGTCGAGGAAAAACGCGCAAGAGTGCGTCAGATGTGGCTGCGCACAGACTTGGACAGGTCGAGGCGTACTTGACCGTACGTCGAGTCCTGTCCGAGACGAGCACAGCCGCAGATGGCGTGCTATCAAGCGAGCGCAGCGGTTTTTACCGGTGTAGGTATGCAACATTAGGGTTTACTTTATTTCATAGAATTAGACCGCCAATAATAGACTAATCACCAGGGATTCTCAAGCTTTGATTGTGCAAAAGGCAAAGGCATGGGCCGGCTCCTAACTAGGATCCCATAAGTCATTACACTTCACTGGCACTCATGGTCATTTGGCCACCGAAAGTGGCCGTCACTACGCTTCGCTGTCAATATGCCTCCGGCGTCATTTATGGTCACTAGGTCACTAAGCTGTCACTCGTGGTTAACTGTCATTGTGGAGTTAGAACAACTTAATGACGGCCGTGAGGCCAAACTAGGGACCAGCTTGCGGGACTGAGCGGAGCGCAGCGAGCGCGAAGAAATGACGGGCGCAGCCCTAATGACAACGAAGCGCACATGCGCGAAGTGTAATGACTTGTAATTGCCTAGTGTTTAGCAGATAAGCAGGCGAAAGACCAAAAAAACCCCCTCCCCTGGTAAACCATTGCAGGAGAGGGGGATGAAAACTGAGTGACGGCGGGCACAGAGGCCCGCCTTTTTTACGGCAGGCAGAAACGCCTGCCCTACTCTACTGGACGACCCTCTCCCCCGCGAGCAGGGGAGAGGGTATTGATGTTATGGGTTTGTGGTGGCTACTCGATGTAGTCCAGAGTGTAATCCAGCTTCATCTTGTCATCAGGCCACCAGTTCTTGCTCTGCACTTCTTTACCGGGGGCGACGTCTTTGCCGTCAATCTTCTCAAGATTCATCTCGAAGAACTTAAATGCCGTGACCTTGTATTTGGTGATAAAGTCAGACGGCAGCAAGACGACCCGGCCGGTCTCCTTGGCACACTCCCACTCAAACGCTTCATTGGGAGCTGATTCTTCCGCACCGGTTATGCCGGAGTAGATCTTGAGCAGCTTGCCGGAGACCTTCATTCCCGGCTTCATGTCAAATTCCTCGAAAAGCGCGTCGGGTATGTGCCACCAACAGGCTCTCATGTTGGCGGCTGCATATGCTTTTACGAGCATGGGATCGAAGCCGCAGACTCCCACTCGACATTTTTCAGGCATATTAAACCTCCTTATTCACTTTGATCGGTTTCCACTTGCCGCAACTGATCGCGAAGATCTTCAACCTGGCTGTGGCAGTAATCCATGAACTCTTGGGCCTCAGAATTGGTGAGGTGTTCCGTCTCACGCAATCTGGTGACAAGGGGGTAAACTTGCTCCTGGATCTCTTCGGTGAATTCCAGCAGCACATAATCGTTATCCCCGTCAGGCGAGGCCCAGCTAAGAAAACCCCTCTTCCAGTTGTTCAGCATCTGCTTGAGGGTATCGAGTTCTTGGCGGACGTTTTCTTCCACAGCTAGCCTTTCTTTCTCTGTTCAAAGGCATAGCACTTCTTGACCACGTTGAAATCCGCTACACACCAGTAATGGGGCCAGTGGATCTTCGTGCACCAACCAATGATGTCTGCCGGCGGAAACTTGGAGTCTTTGAGAACAGGCTTCAAGCCCCGGCAGTTCCAGCATATATGGTCACTCGACTTTTCCGGCACCAATACGGTATCCAGAAACTCTTCAGGTGTTAACTCTGCCATGTGACACTCCTTTCTACAGTTACCAGTCCTTGACTTCGCCGGCAGCGAGCTTCTGCTGATACTCCTCCCAGACATCGGGCGTCAATTTCTGAATATCCCAGTTGAAGCCAAAGCTTCCAGCCAAACCGGCAGAAGGCGGCTGCGGACGCCAGCCGCGCACCGGCCGACCCCGGATGCTGAACTTGACCATGTCGGCAACGCCAGTTAACCAAGACCTTGGCTTGCACTGGTAAGGCCTGGTCCTCCCCTCGATACCGTCTCTGTAGTTGGAATAGCCATCAAACGGCTTGTCCGCATAAAGCGGGCTGGTGTCCGGCTCCTCACCGGGTCTTTCCTCCGGACCCTTGAACATAAAGCCCTTGATCATGTGGATGTAGTACACCGTCTTGCACTCGGCGCAGTTGATCGTGCCTTCCCAGTCCCAGAAACAGTAAGGGTCGAGGTAGTTGATAGTGTCACAGTCTTTGCCACCAACCTCTTTTTTGCACCAGATTATATCACACACAGTCGTCCCTCCTTTTAGATCCAGGCCTTGTCATACCACTCTTGGATTTGAGTGAGCGGAATGCCGAGCAGGTCACGGTAGATCTTCTTGTTGTCCGCACCAACCGGGCGCCAGTGCCAGTTAATCCTTCTCGGGGTTTTTTCCATCAACCCGCAGCTGTAACCGGCATGGAGCAGCATATCGCCAAAGAGGGGATCGTCCAGCCACCTTACGGTGCCTCTCTCCCTGTAGTGCGGGCTCTCGTAAACCTCGCGGTCATTCCGAACAGGTTCGGCCAAAATGCCTGCATCTTGCAGGATCTTGGCAACTTCCGACCTGGATTTGTCCGCAGCCCAGCTTTCCAGAGCCGCATAGATCTCCACCTGAGCTTCACCTTCAGCCCGGTCCTTGTGGGCCTTGTATTTGTCGAGAAGGCCCTTGTTCCCGGTTATGGCGCAGAGCTCTGCGAAGTCCTCATCCTGGAAGGCGCTGACCATGACATAACGCGCACAGAACTGGTCCTGCGGGTTGTCGGCATCCGGAAAATCGGACTTGCCGCACAGGATGATGCCGTGCGCCGCCAGTTGGGTGTCCCAGTTGCCCCAGCGCTGGCGGACGATGCCGAACTTGCCGTACATGGGCAAGGTATGTCCGAGCATCCGGGTCGGGACCTGTACCTGGGAGAATTCTATCATGGTGCCCAGTCCGGTCTTTCTCCGATGGTGGATGGCCGCCAGGATTGAGCAGGTGATCAGGTTGCCGGATTGCCAGTCAATGACCCAGTTGGTGCACTTGGTGGCATGGCCGCCCATGAACTCGTGCATACCGGTTATGGAGGCGAGTCCGGCGTGGGCCTGGCCCAGGATGTCGTAAGAACCGCCGAAGATTTTGGGACCGTAACCGAAACCGCCGCCCCAGACATAGATGAACCGGGGGTTGATTTCGCTCAGGTACCTGTAGCTCATCTTCCACTTGTCCAGGGTTCCCGGCCGGTAAAGCTCGGTCAGCCCGTCGGATTTCTTCACCAACCCGTAAAAGATATCCACCATCTCGGGGATGTGGTAATCCATGGTGAGAAAGTACTTGTTGGGGTTGGCGTTGGTGAAACCCAGGCCGGTACCGGTCATGGGCCGCGTGTCATGCAGCGGATACAGGTAGCACTCGTTGAACGGGGATGTGTGGCGCATGGCGTCACCCATCCTCGGCATCTCGATCTTGATGACCTCGGCCCCCAGTTCGGCCAGGTTGGCCACAGAGTGGGGCGTGAAGATATACATGGTGCAGCTCAACCACCTAATCCCTTTAAGCGCTATGGGCTTGGTGTGCTCATTGCCCACATCGAAGATCTTCTTGCAATACTCCTCGTAGGGCATCTTCATCTCATCCATTTCACCCTTGCTCTTGGGGCCTGGCAGGTCTTCTATTCGTGTTACTCTTGGATCTTTTGCCATTAGATTACCCCCTTTGCCATGAGTTCATTAACCTTGATCTGAGTCATTCCGGTCCACTTCAGGAAGATTTAGTAGTTGTCAAACCCTAGGTCTCTGCCCACCCACTTGGCCCGGAACGGCGCATAGAGCTGATAGGACGCCGGACTCGAAGCAATCAGCAGCGGACCGTAGTCGGTCTCATGGACGTACTGCCATGGACGGTACTTGAAGTGGGGGAACTCGGCGACCTCGTCGATGTACAGAAGCGGCCCGGCCGCAAGCTGGTAGGCCATCAGTTTTGTTTCGGCCTCGACCCTGTTGGTGTCCCTCAGCCAGCGGGTGGTAAGGGTGTAGGTCTTGATCAGGGCGTGCAAGGCGTTCCTGGCTCCCATCTCCTTGAGGAAGGGGTCTTCATGGATCAGCCGGCCGAACATGTCGTAATCGTTCTCAAGACAAAAGCCGATGTTGTACCAGAGCTTGTCGGTCTGGCCGCCGATCATCATGTAGCCGTCCTTGCAGGGGTTCCAGGCATACTGGTTCAGGTTGGGGTCCCAGCCGCCGGATCTTCCTTTGATACTGGCATTGAAACCGTACCAGGTGATATCGAAGTCGATGATGTCCATCAAAGTTTCGGCACCGGTGACCTCGATCATCTGGCCGTCGTTCCCGAGCTCGTCGCGCCAGTAAAGGGCCGCACAGGCGTTCAGGAATCCCTGCGCCCCGGCAACATAGTCGGCCAGCCAGACACCCGAGCGGGTCGGATCGCCGCCCTTGCCCCTGGGAAGCAGGTCCTGGGCCAAACCGGTGTTGTGAACCCAGGAGTTGGCGCAACTGGCAAAGGGCTCCAGTTCCCACTGGCCGAACTTGGATTGCTTGTCCTTCCAGGGGCCCCACTGGCCAAGCATGCCGACCCAGATGTAGACCATCTTGGGGTTGGCTGCCTTGAGCTGGCGGTAGCCGATACCCAGACCATCCATATAGCCGGGAGGCATGCCGTCGATCAAAACATCGACGTTTTGAGCCATTTGCTTGAAAATCTCCTGGCCTTCCGGGGTCTCGACATCCAGGGTTACGCAGTGGGTGTTCACCGTCTCGCAGACGAACTCCATGCCGCACTTTTCGCCGGTCTCGGTATTTTCCAGCAGGTACTCTTCGCGGCCGAAAGGCGTCAACTGCCTCAAAGGATCGCCACCGGGCGGTTCGACAGAGACGACCTCGGCCCCGGCTTCGCCAAAGAGAGAGGCGCAAAACTTGTGGCCCAGCCGCCAGAGGCCGATATCCAGTACCCTGAGGTGTCCCAGGGACTCATCTTTGCCGTATCTTTTTTCGAATTTGAAGCTGTCCTCAGCCCAGTCGCAGAACTCCAGCGCCTTCCTTTTTTCGTACGTCGGTTTCACTTCCTCGTAGGAAGGCGGCGGTGTGACCGGGTAGGGCCTTACATCCAAATCCATCAGACCTATGGTGTCGGCCCTGCTGTTTATTTCAACATCTTTTTTTTCTGCCATGTTTTAACCTCCGATTCAGCAGTTTTATCTCCAGACTTGCTGTACACTCCTTGTTGGCGTTAGAGGTTAGTCCGATAATCCCTCATCGCTTTAACTCACCACCCCCTTTCTCACTGCGATCTGGTTAGAGCTTGTAGTTAGAACCTCCGCCCCAGTGGTTTGCCTCTCATGGGGCTTCACGGTTGATTGATCCTTCCTAGTTCGTCTGCTCTACCAGCCGGCAAGTCGTTTTCACCACCTGGTCCGGTGGCAATTGACTGGTCTTTTATCACCCCCTTTACAATGTTGAAGAAATGGCACAAGTGTCAGAATGCAGAATACGACTGTGCCCCCTCAAAGACCACGTCGTTGGCATTAGCCATTGGGCTGAGAGAAGACAGATGCTCTACTTGGATTAGGTACCGTCGTTTCGTATTCGGCTACTTTGGTGGAAATATGCGCTGGCCTGCTTGCCAGATATAGAAACTGTATGCTCGCAGAGTGTCGATGCTCTGAAGCAACAGATTACTCTCGGAGTTGTCTTTGTATCTGACCGTGTTAGCTGATTCCGCTGGAACTCGAACTCCAGGTACCGCTAGAAATATAGGACGCGAGTTCGCTACTCGAGCTAGCTCTATTTGCTATTCTGGTTTAACAGGTGCGCTTCTGCGAAGGATTGAGAAGCTTGCGATTGTAGAAAACATGAAGAAAACAGCATTAAGCAACTGAATTTGTTTCTAATCATATATTGACCCATAATTTTGTCAAGCCAAAAGATAGCTCGTGATTTTTTTCTCTAAGCCGGGTCATGTTTAAAGCTCCCCAAATGGTCCGCTGGAAGGGGGGAGCGGTTTTCAATGCTTGGTTGTTCGCGGCTGGAAAGCCGCTCCCACAGAACCAACATCTATCCTCTTTAAACTGTGGGAGTGGCTTTCCAGCCACGACAAAGTTAATGGTATCTGGTCACTCTCTAATTGGTTTTCCATTACCAGTTCTTCGAGGTTCCCCGCCATGCGAGCAAGGCGAGGCGGGCGGGGAAAGCCGCTCTCACTAACAAGCCTCCATCCCGAAAACTGACTTTTTCCGTGTCATTCTGAGCAGTGAAGCGACGAAGAATCTCTTGACTACAACGTTCGGAGATTCTTCGCGGAGTTTATCCTGAGTGTGTCAAAGGGCTCAGAATGACATTCAACAGTTTCCGGATGGACATTAAGCTATACCGCTTCTTGACAATGCTCTGAAAGGTGTGCCAACATCCGTGAGAGAAACAGCTGGCAGCCAGTGTCCATCCGACGGGAGTCAGCTGGAGTCATCACATTTCGGATTGGAGATTTCGGATTTCGGATTGAAAATATAGAAACGAAGCTCAAAAACTATATAAGAATTCCGCAATCCGCATTCCGCATTCGAGAGGAGGCGCATCATGCTTACCCACAGGACCCAGGTGCGTGTTCGTTTTGGTGACACTGATCCGTATGGCATTGTGTATTTTGTCAGCTATTTTCGCTACTGCCATCGAGGTATAGAAGAGTTCCTGCGAAACCTCGGCCTGGCTCCCGAAAATACCTTTCGCAACCGAGAAGAGAAATTTGGCTTACCCATCGTGGCCGCCGATTGCCGCTTTTTGATTCCGGCACGTTACGGTGAACTGCTCGAGCTGGAGACCTCGGTAAAGGAGATCAAAGAAAAGGCCATCGTCTTTCAGTTTCGCTTTTACCGACCGCCGGAAACTGGGCTGCTAGCGGAAGGCACTGCCACCATTGTAGCCATAGACCATACCTGGAAGGCGAGACCGTTGCCGGAGGTTGTGGCGGAGAAGCTGCGCTCAGCGCCAGAATAACTAGGCACTGTTAAGTCATTAGGCTACGAGTCGCGGCTGGAAAGCCGCTCCCACAGACAACATGACGATGTAATATGACCTGTGGGAGCGGCTTTCCAGCCGCGATCCCAAAATACCAATGGTTATGGAACACAGAAAAGGAACGCACCATCTGCGTAAAGGTCGCGTTTCCGAAATAGGCCATTACTATTTACTCACAGCGACCACTCACGACAAAATTCCTGTATTTACCAACCCCGAAGCTGCAAGAATAGTTCTTTCCAGTTTGCAGTCGCTTGAAGAGCAGGGACGGATTTGTCTTGAAGCTGCGGTAGTCATGCCTGATCATCTTCATTTCGTGGCTGGGTTATCTGATGGAAATTTGAGTGTGCTAATGCAGAGTCTAAAAGGCTATAGTGCTCGCAAAATAAACGAGTTGCTCGGCCGGAAAGGACCACTGTGGCAGCCTCAATATCACGACCATGCGATAAGAAAGGATGAGGTTCTTGAGGAAGTTACTCTTTATTGCTTGCACAATCCAGTGAGAGCTGGTTTAGTTCAGGATTTCCGTGACTATCCCTATTGGTATTGCCGTTGGGAAGTGTGAAGATTGTATCGCGGCTGGAAAGCCGCTCCCACAGAGTGACATATTTCAATGATGTAGCTGTTAAGTAAAGCTAAGGAGTACGCATGGCTAAGTTTCAAGTAAACAAGTCTATTCAGGAGATTAATGAAAAAATCAAGAGCGGCCAGGCAGTGGTGGTTACTGCCGAGGAAATGATCGACATTGTGAAGAAGAAGGGAGAGGTGAAGGCGGCTCAGCAGGTGGACGTGGTCACCACCGGGACCTTTGCTCCCATGTGTTCCTCGGGTGCTTTCATTAATTTTGGCCCTGTAAGCCCACCGATAAAGGCATCGAAGGTCTGGCTCAATGATGTGCTGTCCTACGCCGGAATCGCTGCTGTCGATATTTACATCGGAGCTACCGAGCCATCTGAAGAAGATCCACTCAATAAAATTTATCCCGGTGCCTTTGCCTACGGCGGCGGCCACGTGATAGGTGATCTGGTGGCTGGAAAAGCAATCAAATTGAGAGCAGAGGCCTACGGTACGGATTGTTACCCGCGTCGACAGTATGAAAAGAAAATACGGCTCAAGAATTTGAATCATGCTGTATTGTGCAATCCAAGAAACGCATATCAGAACTATAACTGTGCTGTTAACCTTTCTAAGAAAACCATCTACACCTACATGGGTGTGCTCAAACCGAATGCAGCCAACGCCAACTATTCCTCTTCCGGTCAGTTGAGTCCTCTCTTTAATGATCCGCTTTACCGAACTGTGGGCCTAGGAACGCGTATATTTTTGGGGGGCGCACAAGGTTATGTCACCTGGCCAGGCACACAGCATCGTCCCCGGGTGGATAGAGGCGACAATGACACTCCCCTGGTGCCTGCAGGCACCCTCATGGTCATAGGGGATCTGAAGCAGATGGATCCGCGCTGGCTGTTTGGGGTGAGTATACTTGGTTACGGTTGCTCCCTGGCGGTTGGTCTCGGAGTGCCAATCCCAATACTTGATGAGGAGATGGCGCGCTACACTGCGGTGTCCGACCAAGAACTTTTTGCCCCGATTGTAGACTACAGCGAAGACTATCCCAAGGGCATGGGCAAGACCATAGACCAGGTAAGCTATGCCAAACTGAAGAGCGGCTCCTTCCGCTTCAATGGGAGAGAGGTGCAAGCAGTGCCGCTCTCGAGCTTTCCAAGAGCGAGAGAGATCGCCGAGACCCTGAAGAAGTGGATCAGCAAAGGAGAATTTCTACTGGGTGAGCCGCAGCATTTCCTACCGACTAAGTAGATCAGTGTCCATTCGGACTTCCCCTTTTCGGTTGTCATTCTGAGGAGTCCCGCCAGCGGCGGGACGACGAAGAATCTCTTGACTCTGGCTTTTCTGGGATATTCTTCGCGGAGTTTATCCTGAGCCTGCCTGCCCTGAGCCTGTCGAAGGGGTCGAAGGGCTCAGAATGACAATGCTGAGTTTCCTGATGAACACTACCTAAAGACGCGGGGACACGCAGCAGTATTGATCAACTCTCTTATATTTGTTCTAATAGTGGCAATACTATCAGCCTATCAGTTGGATGCAGTAGTCACGGAGAAGAACCTTGGACAAACACCTTGGAAGACTAAAAGAAATCCTCCGTGACCTCGACTCGGTTCTCGTCGCTTTCTCCGGTGGTGTGGACAGCAGTTTTCTTCTCCACGTTGCTCACGAGGTCTTGGGAGATCAGGCCCAGGCCATCACATTTGTGTCGCCGTTTCTTTCAGGTATTGAACGAGAGCGCGCCACTTCCTTTTGCGAGGAGCAAGGAATAAAGCAAATAATCCTTGAGGCGGATCCGCTGGAAGTGGAGCAAATAAGCTCCAATCCGCCGGATCGTTGTTACCATTGCAAAAGACAGCTTTACTCTGAAGCGCTTGCCCAGGCCCGGAAAATGGGCATTCTTCACCTGATCGATGGAACCCAACTGAGTGACGCCAGTGATCACCGGCCGGGCCACCGGGCCCTCGAAGAGTTGGGGATCCGCAGTCCCTTGATGGAAGCGGGTTTGGACAAGGAACAGGTCCGCCTACTCAGCAAAGAGCTAGGCTTATCTTCTTGGAATCTTCCTCCCATGGCTTGCCTTGCCTCGAGAATTCCTTACGGTACACCGATTAGTCCTGAGGTCCTTGCCCGAATTGAAGCTGCTGAAGAGTTTCTTTTTAACGAGGATTTTAACCTGGTGCGGGTAAGGGACCACCATCGCATGGCTCGCATCGAACTGTCACCCGAAGGCATTGAAAGGTTCAGCCATAGGGACTTACGTGAGCGCTTGGTGGCTCATTTCAAGTCTCTGGGTTTTGTGGCTGTTACCCTGGATTTGGAAGGATATCGAACAGGCAGGCTGAATGAATTGTACGAGGGCGAAGTCGCGGCTGGAAAGCCGCTCCCACAGGGCTAGTAATCATCTTATTGAAAATGTGGGAGTGGCTTTCCAGCCACGATTAAGGCTTGGTTTCCGTTCACTGCTTGGGTTGATTTAGGATGCCGTTGTTCACGATTAAGAAAGTCGTTCAGCCTAGTGTCCGTTGCAAGGAACTCTCTTAACAACGGACGACTGACCACTGACTACGGACACTGCTCTAAATAAGCAGCTCGCGAAACTCTTCCTTGGGTCTTACCGTAACTGTAATCTCCCGGTTTTCCCTCCCTGATAGCACGACAACCGCATCTTCACCAGTCGGGGTGTCACTGTAGGAAGCCACAATGTTAGCCGCCAATTCCACCTCTTGCTCAGAGACTTGAGCAGCTATCAACCCGGTGGGACCTGGAACTCCCTTGACTCTCAAAAGAAGATCTTCCTCCCGAGCCAATTCCTGCAGTTTCAGGCTATCGGCATGTATTCTACCCACCACCAGACGTCTCCCGCTTGGAAGTCTCAGATGGCGACCACATTTGAGAAGTTCCACGTC
Source organism: Desulfobacteraceae bacterium (assembly GCA_002899795.1). Lineage (GTDB taxonomy): Bacteria > Desulfobacterota > Syntrophobacteria > BM002 > BM002 > BM002. The sequence continues at coordinate 17,321 of PPDG01000259.1, forward strand.
GTGAAGCCCCACCTCTTCCTGGGTGGCCAAGAGATCCCGCAACCTTTCAGCAAAGCCTGCCTTGGTGAGAATGCAGCCGCCACCCGGACTGGGGTATTCTTCAATCCCGTAGTGAGCGGCGAGAGCCATCTGAGGCTTGCGAGAACGTCCGTGGATATCGAGAAGCCTCTGCCGATCCACCTTGCCCAATTCTTCCGGCACTGTCTCCCATAACAGCTTAGCGCTTAGTGGCCGGAGAATGTACCTCCCATAGCCAGAAAGCTTATCCACAGCTCTGAGAGCGTCCTTTCGCTGTGACATGGGGCGCTGCCCCAACACCTCCCCCGTGCAAAGAAAGTCAAACTCTTCAGCATCCATGATCCCACCGGCAGTCTTGAGCATGAGCGCGTGACAATCGATGCACGGATTCATCTGGCTGCCGTAGCCATACTTAGGATTCTTGAGCATTTCCAGATGAACCGCGCCGATATCTATCACCCGCAAGGATATCCCCAGCTGTCTGGCTGCCTTTTGCGCACCTTCCGGTCCGAAGAACGGAGTTTGAAAGGTAATTCCCGTCATCTCGATATCTTGATCCAGGAGCACCCTGACTGCCAGCATACTATCCAGGCCTCCGGACATGAGACCCAAGCCCCTTACTTTCATCAGCGACCTCTCATTGTTATACTCTTAGCGTTTTTCGCAAGCATTCCGAATCTTTTGGCATTAAGTCATTACGCCTTGCTGTGACTCATGGTCATTTGGCCACGGAACGTGGCCGTCACTACGCTCCGCTGTCATTATGCCTGCGGCGTCATTTATAGTTAACTGTAATTGTGGCGTTGAAACAACTTAATGACGGCCGTAAGGCCTCATGACGGGCGCAGCCCTACTGACAACGAAGCGCACATGCGCGAAGTGTAATGACTTGTGGGTGCCTAGTCCCTAGTGTTTAGTGCCTAGTGTCCTGCTGTCTGCTGCCCGTGGTCGCAGTGCTCCAGCAGCGGACATTCTGAGCATTTTGGCTTCCTGGCTTTGCACACTTTCCGGCCGTGCTGAATTAGTTGGTGAGAGAAGAGCGTCCACTTCTCCTGAGGGATAAGTTCCATCAAATCAAATTCTATCTTTACGGGGTCGCGCTGCTGGGTGAGACCAAGCCGTTGGGAGATTCGACCCACATGAGTATCCACCACAATCCCGGGCGTGTTGAAAGCTGTACCCAGTATGACGTTGGCCGTCTTCCTGCCGATACCGGGAAGTTTCACCAACTCCTCCAGACTGTCCGGCACCTCAGCCTGATGTTTTTCCACCAATGCTGCCCCGCAGTTTTTCAAACTCTTGGCCTTATTTCTGAAAAATCCAGTGGACCGTATATCCTCCTCCAACTCTCCTGGGGGAGCATTGGCATAATCTGCTGCAGTTCGATATTTTTTGAACAACTTCTTGGTGACCTGATTCACCCTCTCATCCGTGCACTGAGCTGAAAGCACAGTGGCCACCAGAAGTTCCAGGGGGTTGCTGAAATCTAAACTGATATTGGCCTCAGGATAAGTCTTGTCAAGGATGTCAAGGATTGCCGGCATGTCCATCATTCGATCTCTCCTCAATTAACAATGTAGAGTGGGCACCGCCCACCTCAGGTCTTTATAAATAACATAATCACAGATGATTACCCACCTTCGCACCATTTTTTACTCGAGCCCGGATATTTCACGAATTGCCTGCTGCGACCGCGGATATGAGCGTCCTTCCGGGCGTCCTCGGGTATCGGGCCCTGCGACGTACTGTTCAAGTACGTCTCGGATCCAACCCCCGCGGTTGCCCGGTGGCACACCCTTCTCCCCGGTCTCTCTACGGTAATTCGTGAAACAGCCGGGCTGGGCATTTTAGTTCACTTTAGCTCAATTTCTCTTTATCGCTTGACCCAATAAAGCAGTTCGGTTAGCATCAGCCTTCCTTATCGACTCAGAACTCAATTAGGCATTATCGCTCAGTTGAGGTTAGAGGCTTGGCCATGGAAGCAGAAGCTTTTCCCTCAGAAGGCCGAATTGTGGCAGTATCCGTCAGCCAGAGCAAGGGCATTAAGAAGTCAAACCTACCTGAATGCAAGCTTCTTGAAGATGAAGGGTTAGACGGCGATGCCCACGCCGGGGACTGGCACCGGCAGGTTAGTCTCCTCGCCATGGAAAGTATCGATAAGATTCGAGGAAAAGGACTTGATGTCTCCCCTGGAGATTTTGCCGAAAATATCACCACCTCTGGACTGAAAATTTGGAAGCTGCCAATGGGGACGCGGCTGGCCGTCGGCAGTGAAGCGCTGCTGGAAGTTACACAGATCGGCAAAGAATGTCACGACCGCTGCGCCATCTATCACCAGGTGGGAGACTGTGTCATGCCGAGGGAGGGAGTGTTTACTCGCGTCTTGCGTGGCGGCTCTATCAGGCCTGGAGATGAAATTCGCGTTTTGCCACAAGCTGATGGTTAGTGGTCAGATGAAAACAACCCAATGTCATTCTGAGCCCTTCGACAGGCTCAGGATAAACTCCGCGAAGAATCTCCTGCGAAACAATGAACTACGAGATTCTTCGTCGCCTTGCTCCTCAGAATGACACCCATAAATGTGATTTCCGGATGACCACTAGTTAACAACTTCTGGAATTTAGGGATTCCATAGTGCAGGATAATGATTTATAATCTCTCAATTTTTGAAGCTCCCTGCAGCAAGCTGCAGGGAATCTTCGAAATGTAAGGAAGTGATTCCATTTTATTGTAGTTCGCTCGCTAACCCCGTAGCCCCGAAGGCGGGATCTCCGCTTCGCTACGACAAGCTACGGGGAATGCGCTCGCTGTAGCATTTTCAATCCCCAAACCTTACAATCTTGTTGACGGAGATCTCTTATGCACCTTAATATCATCTGCCCGTTCTGCGACGGAAAACACCCTGTTCCTTTTGATTTCGACGATGTCTATGATTGCGACTGTGGTGCCAGTTACTGGATCGGTAGCAGTAATCTACTCGAAAATGAAATGACCATGGTCTCAAAATCCGTCTTGCCCAGCGACCTCGTGCGGCTTACTGACGAAGAGGACCTGGGCTTGTGCCAAGTGGTGGTGAACAAGGAGTTCGACCAACTTATCTCACTCATACAGTCAGATGAGACGCCGGAAATGCGTTTCTGTAAATATGACCGCTCCGCCCAGTTGGCCCTCGTCTGGATGAAGAGACCATGAGCGTTTCGGATTGTATCTTTCCCCTTCTTAAATGTATTCCTGACACATTCAGCCACTGTTCGACGATGCTCGTATTCCAATCTTCCCACTGCGGAGTGAAGCGGAGCTGACTCGTGGGGACATTCCGGCTGGCTCTCGTTTCAATGCCATGGCCTCTGGCCAATCGCCCCTCCATACAATTAGCCACCCTCAAGAGTTTCCTCAGAGAAAAGGCACCAGAGGTAGAGACCGATTGCTATCATCCTTACCTCCAGGTCGGCAATCTCCTGGGAATTCAGGCTTATAACAATATTGCCGAGCGAACCTGGATGGCGGAGGCTATTTACGGTTATCTCTTGAATCCGAAGAAAAGGGTTGAGATTCTGGATCTGGTTCGCAAAGAACATGCTTCCAGAACCAAAACGTCTCCCCCGGACCTAAAAACTATATCCAGCCAAATTCATCGTTTGCACCAAGGTCACCATTTCGACCTGGAATGGTCGTCCTACGATCTCGTCGGCTTTTCCATCTGCCTTTCGCAATTGACCTCGTCACTCTATATGTTCAGGCAGATTCGCGCCCGCCACCCTAGTTGCCGTATCGTGGTTGGTGGTTCCAGTTGTGCTGGTGAGTTGGGCTACTCCTTGCTCGCCAACCTACCCGAGATCGATTTCGTGGTGAGCGGCGAGGGTGAGCTGCCGCTGCTGGAGTTAATCAACCGGATCAAAAAGGATGAGCTGGAAGGTGATGAGTCTTCTGGACTACTGTGGCGGGATGCACAGGGGAGCATCAGAGGGGGAGAATTCAATCAACTGCCGGATCTCAATGATCTCCCGGTACCGGAATACCGTGACTACTTTGATGAATTGAGCCGACAGCCCCGCCTGGCCACTTTGGTGCCCAGCCTGCCTCTGGAAACCTCCCGGGGATGCTGGTGGCATCGAGTCAAGACGGGTTCGGTGGAGCGAGCCTGCAAATTCTGCAACCTGAATCTCCAGTGGCGGGGTTACCGGAGCAAAGAGCCGCACCAGGTAGCACGGGAGATGGAGGAACTGGCTGCACAGTACGCCAGCCTCAAGTTCTTTTTTGTTGATAACATCCTCGACAACAACAAGCTCCATGAGCTTTTCAAATGCATCAATGATGCAGGGCGTGATTTTGAGATTTTCACTGAACTCAGGGCACCGGTATCGCGTTCCGACCTCATCCAAATGCGAAGAACTGGGGTCACCCAGGTACAGGTTGGCATTGAAGCACTGAGCACCAGGCTCTTGCGAAAAATCAACAAAGGGACCACGGCTATCCAGAATATCGAGATCATGAAACATTGCGAAGAGCTGGGTATCCAGCATTTGTCCAACCTTATGCTCGGATTTCCTGGAAGTGATGCCGAGGATGTGGCGGAGACCCTCCATAATCTAAGGTTTGTCATGCCATTTCAGCCCCTGCGCAAGGTGCGCTTCTGGCTGGGCCAGAACAGCCCGGTTGCCCTTCACCCAAAAGAGTATGGCATCCGGCGCATCACCAATCACCCGCATTATCACAGTTTGCTCCCGGATTCCCTGGCGAACTCTCTCTGCTTGATGGTCAAGACCTACGTGGGTGATCGGACCAGGCAAAAGAAACTTTGGCGCCCCGTAGCCCGCGAGATTGAACGTTGGCAGCAGCGCTATACATCACTGCGCCGACAACATCTCCAGACACCCTTACTGAGCTATCGGGACGGAGGGGATTTTCTCCTGATTCGCCGGCGCGCCGAGGGTTCTGAGATGGAGACCTTTCGCCTGCGGGGATCCTCCCGCGCCATTTACCGCTTTTGCGAAACACGTCGAACCTTAGAAGAAATCCGCAGGGAATTTCCTCGTTTCTCCTCGGACAAGCTTCAGACCTTCATTTCACATATGGTTGGCAAACTTCTCATGTTTCAGGAGGGAAGGCAAGTCCTCAGCCTGGCGGTCAGCGAGGAACCACACAAGATTCTGTGTAATGAGAAAACCTAAATCGCGGCTAAAAGCCGCTCCCACAGAAAGGAAATTGTATACAGTCAAAACTGTGGGAGTGGCTTTCCAGCCACGATATTACCGAGGGAACACAACAACTATTCGGCGTGGCGATCTGGGGAAGTAATTGCTAGGAACGAGACACCAAGAACCTTTATCATTTCGCAATTCACATTGCGCATTTCGCATTTCACTTGTAGGATTTTTAGTTCATTTTAGACACTTTAGGCACTTTAGTCATTTTAGCTCACTTTAGTTCACTTTAGTTCATTTTAGACACTTTAGACACTTTAGACACTTTGATCTAATGATCTGGAATCAACTCCCACAGTTTTTGGTCTCAGGCATTACCAGTGGCAGTATTTATGCTCTTATTGCCTTGGGCTTTGGCATCATCCATAACGCCACCGGCATCGTTAACTTCGCCCAAGGCGAGTTCGTTATGCTGGGGGCAATGACCATGATCAGCTTCACTCGAGGTGTGGGAATGCCCGTATTTGTGGCATTTCCTCTGGCAGTACTGGTTGTGATGGGAGTGGGCTGGCTCATGGAAATTGGGCCTATGCGGAGAGCGCGATCGAACAATATTCTCATCCTGGTAATGATCACCGTGGGTGCATCTATCACCATGCGGGAAGTGGCCATGTTGATCTGGGGCAAGACTCCGCGTATCCTGCCGCCTTTTTCCGGAGATGATCCTTTTGTTTGGGGCCATGCTGCTATCTTACCGCAGACCCTTTGGATTCTCGCAATCATGCTTCTGGTGGTTGTTTTACTCGGCTTCTTTTTCAGCAAGACCATGGTAGGGAAAGCCATGAGGGCAGCAGCTGAAAACCGCAGGGGTGCTGCTCTCATTGGTATTGCCGTCCATCGCATGACAATGCTTGCCTTTGTTTTAAGTGGTGGCATTGGCGCGGTGGCCGGCATCATTATTACCCCAATTACCACAATGTCATACAGCGCTGGGGTTATGCTGGCCTTAAAAGGATTCTCCGCGGCAATATTAGGTGGGTACGGCAGCATGAAGGGGGCAATCGTCGGCGGCTTGCTCCTTGGCACCCTGGAATCCTTTGGCGCCGGCTTTGTTTCCTCGTCTTACAAGGATGCCTTTGCTTTCCTCGTGCTGCTACTGGTCCTCTTTGTCAGGCCTACAGGGTTGTTCGGGAAAGAAGAGATCAAGAGAGTATAGAAAAACATTGCGGATTTCGGATTTCGGATTGCGGATTTGAGAAGGCATAGGGCATGGGGAACAGCATTTAGCATTGGCTTTAAAAAGTTGTGGGAGTGGCTTTCCAGCCACGACTCCATTGCTGGTCCGACGGCTTATCGCGGCTAAAAGCCGCTCCCACAAACTAATGACCACAGAAACTATTGATGAGTAAAACCCGCAAAAAATGGATCTCTTTTTGCGCTCTGGCCTCGGTGGTAGCCCTTCTTCCCCTGGTGGTCAAAGGGAGTTACTACCTTCTGGTACTTAATATTATCGCCATCAACGGACTCATAGTCCTGGGGTTGAACCTGTTAATCGGTTTTGCCGGTCAAATCTCGTTAGGCCATGCAGCGTTTTTCGGCATGGGAGCGTACTTGTCAGCCATCCTTACCTCCATGTACAACACGCCGCCCTGGCCGACTCTCGTTCTGGTAATGGTCTTTACTGGTGTGGTTGCTTATGTGCTGGGTGTACCAACTCTTCGGCTTGCTGGTCACTACCTGGTTATGGCAACCCTGGGCTTCAACATTATCCTTTACATCCTGATGGTCCAGATGGAACATTGGACTGGCGGACCATCCGGCTTTGCTGAAATTCCTCCTCTCCACCTGGGATCCGTCCCCATCCAGGGTGACTTTCACTTCTACTGGTTGATTTGGCCGCTTTTTCTCATCATTTTCATTTTTTCTCTTAATCTGGTTGATTCACGCGTGGGCCGTGCTCTGCGTGCGATTCATGAAAATGAACTTGTCGCCAATGCCATGGGGGTGAACACTGAGAGGTATAAAGTCATCATTTTTGCGATCAGTGCTGCCTATGCCTCTTTGGCTGGAAGCCTTTATGCGCATTACCTTTCGTTTATCAGTCCCAAGACCTTCGACATTTTTTATTCTATTCAGATCGTAACCATGGTGGTGGTGGGCGGCATTGGGAATCTATGGGGAGGCTTATTGGGAGCGGCGGTGCTTACAGCTTTGCCGGAAGTGCTTCATGCCATGCGTGATTATGCTCTCCTGTTCTACGGCGTGATTCTGATGGGAGTGTTGGTGTTTTTCCCGGAGGGTTTGCTACCGGGGCTGGTAAGGATCTGGTCTCGGAAGAAAGGTGCAAAAGCCGTGGCATCAGAGTAAAGAATCCAGGCTTAGGGAAAGTGACTTTGCTTTGCCTCTGAAAAGGACTACAAAACTACCGGATCAAGTTTCCCCGGTTAGCGCTCTGCATTCAACTATCTACGATAAAGTCTTTGAGAATATGAACCGCAGAACCGCAGAACAAGGAACCGCAGAATGTCGAAGTGAAAAACATTGTCTTATTCGTTTCAAAAACTTCTGCTGTTCGAAATTCCTTGTTCGATATTGTCCTTCGGACTCCCCACCCTGCGGGCGGGTCCCCAGTTTCGATATCAAAATACAAAAGAAGCCATGAAAACAAACGGCACATTATTACAGATCCAGGATGTGAACAAGCAATTCGACGGCCTGCTGGCAATTGCAGGGGTCTCATTCGCTGTAAACTCCGGAGAAATTGTATCCCTCATTGGCCCAAACGGCGCAGGTAAAACCACACTTTTCAACTTGATTTCAGGGGTTTACCCACCAACCAGTGGACAGATTCTGCTGAGTGGCGAGAACATCACTGGCATGAAGCCATACCAGATAGCCACCAAGAGAATCGCCCGAACTTTTCAGTCAGTCCAAATATTTCAGGAGATGACCGTACTGGAAAATGTGTTATTGGGGCTACACCACCGGTTGAGCAGCGGTTTTGTCAAAGGTATGCTACACTTACCCGGAGAACGGCGAGAGGAGCAGAGTGCTGGCACTCAGGCCAGAGAAACGCTGGAGCAGTTAGGCATCGAGCAATTGGCGGAAAGAAAAGCTGACAGCATTAGCCTGAAAGAGCAAAGGTGTCTGGAAATTGCTCGTTCTGTAGTGTCCAAACCTCGTTTGCTGCTTTTGGACGAACCAGCCGCTGGTCTCAATATCCGAGAAACCGAGGAAATGGGCGATATTATTCAAGGCTTAGGGCAATACGGTCTGACCATTCTTCTGGTAGAGCATGACATGAACCTGGTAATGAGCATAGCGCATAGAGTCGTGGTTTTGCACCACGGTATGATGATCGCCGAAGGGTTACCCGAGGAGATTCAAAGAAACCCGGAGGTAATCCGGGCGTATTTGGGAGGGACGCATAGCGCAGAGCGCTAAGCGCAGAGCGTCCGCATCATTTCAAGTCAGAACCTGTTTTTTATTGGTCTTTGGTTGATGTATTGATGCTGAAAAATTTCTTTTTAGAATTATTTGTCAGTCCTATGTCCTACGCTATGCGCCATGCGCTATGCGCTTTGCGAGTTTCTTGATGCTTCGTGTAAAAAATGTATCGGCCTTTTACGGCAATATACAAGTTCTGCGCCGGGTGACCTTTCATGTCAAACAGGGAGAGGTAGTGTCGCTTATTGGCGGCAATGGAGCCGGCAAGAGCACGTTGCTCAACGTAATCAGCGGCATTCACCCAGCCAGTTCCGGCACCATCGCCTTCGAGCGTCAGGAAATTCAGAAACTGGAACCTAATAAGATGGTTCGTCTTGGCTTGCTGCAAGTGCCAGAGCAGAGGCAAATCTTCAACTCCATGACTGTCACCGAGAACCTCGAATTGGGATCTTACTGTCTGCCCAGGAAAGAGCAGAAACGTATGGCCAGCTCCCAACTCCAAGAGATATACACCCTTTTCCCCATCCTGGAAGAGCGAGCCCGGCAGAGGGCAGGCACTTTGAGTGGCGGCGAGCAGCAGATGTTATCCATCGCCAGGGCCCTCATGGCACGACCCAGAATGCTTCTCCTTGACGAACCTTCGTTGGGATTGGCACCATTAGTGGCGGAGGAGATTTTTCGTGTGACCCAGGAACTCCGGGACAATGGGACCACTATACTTTTGGTGGAACAGAACGCCTTGGCTGCCCTGGAGGTCTGCGATCGCGGTTACGTCCTGGAGGCTGGCCGCATTGTTCTTGAGGGGAGTCCTGAGGACCTTCTGGAAGATGATGAAGTGCAGCGGGCATTCTTAGGACGGGATTACAAGGAAAAATGGGAAAGATAGATTGTCTTATGGTCAGTACACTGTGCTGTCACTCATGGTCATTAAGCCACTAAAGTGGCTGTCACTAGGCCTGGCGGCCGTCAGTTGGGCTGCGCCCGTCATTAGGCCTTATGGCCGTCATTGAGTCATTATGTCTTAACAATAAATGACCATTAATGACAGCGAGGCGTAATGACGGCTTTAGCCAAATGACATTCTGAGGTATTGAGACAAAAGGAGGCCGAGACAAGGAATGAGTGCCTTTTGGAACGAGAAAATTGAGACTCTCCCCCGGGAGGAGCTTGCCGACCTGCAGCTGGAACGTTTGCAGGTGACTCTCAACCGTGGCTACGCCAAAGTCGACTTTTATCGGCAACGGTTCGAGGAACTGGGTTTTCTTCCCGAAGACATCAATTCCATGGAGGACTTAGCCCGTCTGCCCTGCACTACCGTCAATGACTTGGTTGAGCATTACCCTTATGGCCTATTTTCCGTCCCCTTAAAGTCCATTGTCCGGCTCAAATTCTCGACCGCCCCGCGTATACGTCCTCTGGTAATTGGCTATACCCAGCGAGATGTCCAGAATTGGCTTGAAGTGATGGCCCGGCACATGATCGCTATGGGTATTGGGGTCCAGGACATTATTCAGATAGCTTTCAACTATGGGCTTTTCACCGGTGCCTTCACTTTCAACCAGGCAGCAGAATTAATTGGTGCCACCGTAGCTCCCACTTCAATTGCGTCCGCTACCATCCAAATCCAGATTATGCAAGACTTCCGCAGTACAGTGCTCGCCACCTCACCTACTTTTGCCATGCACATTGCAGAGACCAGAGAACGTCTTGGCATTGACCTCGATCAGACTTTTCTCAAGATAGGTCTTTTCGGGCCCGAGGCCATGTCGCCAGATGTTCGTCGCCGTCTGGAAGAGCGCCTCCGCATCCAAGCCTATACAGTTTACGGGGTCAACGAGATGGTGGAGCCTGGTATGGCCGCGGAATGCCAGGAAAAATCAGGACTGCACCTGGCCGAAGATCACTTTTATCCTGAAATTGTCGATCCCGACTCATGCCAGCCTTTGGCTCAAGGACAAGAAGGGGAGTTGGTGATAACAACCCTCACCAACGAAGGATATCCACTTATCCGTTTCCGGACTGGTGACATTACACGTCTGGACTTTAGTCCTTGTCCCTGCGGTCGCACGGGGGTCAGAATGGCCCCGCCATTGAGCCGTTCGGACGATCTGTTCATGGTGCGCGGCATATCCATACACCCGAAACAGGTGGAACGGTTGCTAAGGGAGGCTGCACCAGAGGTTGAGAGCTATCGAATCATCGTTCGTAAACGCGATGGTCTCAATGATCAACTTGAATTACAGGTGGCTTATCCCGAGAACTATGTTTCTGAGTGGTACCACACCCATGCACTTGCCGACGATATTAGAGCTCATTTGAGAAGGGCTCTTGGCCTGGGCGTCAAGGTCAAGCTCATGGAGGCGAGTAACCTCGCGGAAGATGCGGGTCGAGTTGTGTTTGAAGATTGAGCAATGCTGCATGGTTGTAGATCCTATTGCCTACACTAGCTCAATCCCCAAATCCGAAATTCGAAACTGGGAACCCACCCGAAGGGTGGGAGTCCGAAGGACAATATCGAATATCGAAACAGTTTTCAAATTTTCAAAATTCAAATGACCAAAACCAAATATCTTCAGTATTATTCAACTTGTTTTGAACATTCGAGCATTGAGTAATTCGGATTAGTTTCGAGATTCGTGCTTCGAAACTGGGGCCCCGCCCGAAGGGTGGGGAGTCCGCAGGACAATTTCGAATTTAATACTTCATGTCATTCTTTGGTGAGCACCATTTGTAACACCTAATTTCGCTATTCTGGAGACGGACCGATGAACCGCAATTTCATGCCGAATATTTCTACCGAGGAAGAACTTCTTACCTTGCAGTTAGACGGTCTTCGCTGGACAGTGCGCCACTCATACCAGAACTCACCTTTCTATCGTCAGCGGTTGCAGAAAGCTAACATCACTCCGGATGACATCAACTCTATGGATGATTTGATCCGCCTGCCCTTCACCACGGCCGATGACCTACGGGAGGGCTATCCCTTTCCCTTGCGGGCCGCACCCTTTGACCAGATTGTCCGCATTCACGCTTCTTCGGGCACCACTGGCAAACGTAAGGTGCTTTGCTATACCCAGAAGGACATCGACGACTGGGCCGACATGTTTGCCCGCTGTTATGAGATGGCAAACCTTTCTGAGGAGGATCGTGTGCAAATCGCAGTGGGCTATGGCCTCTGGACTGCCGGTGTCGGTTTTCAGTTGGGGTGCGAGAGATTTGGTGCCATGACCGTGCCGGTAGGCCCAGGAAATACTGAAATGCACTGCGAGATGCTTGTGGATCTACAAAGTACAGTATTCTGCGCCACTGCTTCCATGGCACTCCTTATGGGGGAAGAGGTACAGCGGCGCAACCTGGGCGACCAAATTGCACTTACCAAAGTCATCTTGGGGGCGGAGCGCCACAGCGAGTCAATGGACCGACGTATCAAGGAGCTTCTTGCTGTTGACGACGTCTTTGACATCCCGGGCCTCACTGAATTGTACGGTCCCGGCACCGGTCTCGACTGCGGTAAACACGAGGGCGTTCACTATTGGGCTGATTATTACATCCTGGAAATCATTGACCCGGACACCCTCGAGCCGGTTGAACCTGGGGAGATGGGCGAAATGGTAGTCACAACTTTGCGAAAAGAAGGTGCTCCTCTCATTCGTTACCGCACTCGGGATCTGACCCGGCTGATTCCCCAACCATGCTCTTGCGGCAACCCCTTGCCCATGCATGACCGAATTCTTGGACGTTCAGATGACATGTTCATTGTCCGGGCCGTGAATATTTATCCCGGCCAGATTGATCACGTTCTGTCGCAAGTTCCAGAAATAGGCAGCGAGTACCAGGTACACCTAGAACGTCGAGAGGACGGGCGAGATTATATGAACCTCAAGGTGGAGAGGCGGCCGCGATTCGATGCCGATCAGAACAAAGCGATCGCGGACCGTATTGCCCGCGACATCCGCCAACACATCTTGGTGAGTGCTGAAGTTGAAGTCTTGGATCACTCCGCCCTGCCCCGTACTGAACGCAAGAGCAAACGGGTCTTCGATCATCGCCAGTAAACTTGGCAATTCACATTTGTCATTTCACATTTGTTATTTTTAGTGTATTTATCTCTTAGCTCCCAGATATCATCATCGACGGATAGAGACTCTATCCTGGGATTTCAACAAAATAAACATTCACCTTTCAGCATTGATCTGACCAACAAGTTAGACCAGCAGTCCCAAATTTTTAGATAAGTCAAACCTAGACTTAGCAATGAAAAATGCGAAATGTGAACTGAGAAATTACCAGGGGAGGTGATACTGAACTGACTAGGGATGTGTACTTATAATTCTATAATACTATCCAAAAAGGGAGGTTGTAGTATGAACACGAGGAGAAAGATTCTGGTTTTGCTCTGTGCCATCACTATAGCTTTCTCATGGGGATGCGGCAAAAAGGAGGAACCTGTTTCCAAAGAACCTATCAAGATTGGGGCCTTTTTCGCACTCTCTGGTCCTGCAGCCTTCATCGGTGCCCCCACTCAACTGGTGGCGGAGATGGTGGTTGACAAGATCAACAAGGAAGGTGGTATCAACGGGCATCCTCTTGAACTTGTGATCGGCGATACCGAAAGCGATCCCACTAAGGCAATTATGGTGGCCAAACGGCTGGTGGAGAACGAAAAGGTCGTGGCCCTCATCGGCCCCACCCGCACAGGCACAGGCATGGCAGTGAAGAAATATCTGGAAAGCAAACAGATTCCCACTGTCATGACGGTTGGCGGTGATCCGGTGATCATGGAGGGGGTACACGGTGGTAAGAACTTCGGTACTGCCAAATTTATTTTTAAGTCACCGCAACGAAGCTCGATAGCTGTGAAGAAAATTTACCTTTACCTCCAGGCCAACGGCTATCGCAAGGTAGCCCTTATAACAGCGTCTGACGGGTTCGGCCGAGATGGGAAGCGTTGGCTTACCAAACTGGCCGCCCAATATGGACTGGAGATCGTTGCGGATGAATCTTTTGAGCCCAAAGACGCTGACATGACGACTCAGCTGACAAAAATTAAAAGCACTGATGCTCAGGTTATCGTCTGCTGGACCATCGGCCCGGCTGGATCAATAGTTGCCAAGAATGTCAAACAGCTGGCTGTCAAACTGCCGCTGGTGCAGTGCCACGGACTGCCTGATCCCAAGTACATCGAGCTGGCAGGCAGCGCTTCCGAAGGCAATGTCATGCCCTCCACCAAGTTGATGGCGGCAGATCAACTCCCGAAGGCTGACCCGCAGAGGCAACTTATTGCTGATTTTGTTCATCTTTACAATGAAGTGTATGATTACGACAAACAATTTCCCATCAACGCCCACTCGGGCTACGCCTGGGATGCCATTTATATATTGGCGAACGCCATGAAAAAGGTCGGAACCGATCCTGTAAAATTGAGAGCTGCCATTGAGCAGACTACAGACTATGTGGGTATTAGTGGCATCTACAACATTACTCCGGAAGACCACAATGGCCTCGACACCGACTCCATGATAATAGTCCAGATCGAGAAAGGTCAGTGGAATTTGGTCTATTAAAGCAAAAAAAACAGTTCCGGCCTGGTCTATGCGAAGATAGGTCGGCTCATCCGTAAAACTTACAACAGAAAACGGGCGCTTGAAACCTGGTGCTAAGCGGGTCTCGGCGCCCGAATACTTTCTAGCCGTTCGACCTCCCACAATCCTTTACGACACCAATTCGTGAAACATCCGGGCTAGTGACAAGTGCTGGATTTAGTGCCCAAGTTGGCAGATCCATTCCCTTGACATCATCATTGAATTGCATCTACAGTGATCGGGGATTGTAGAATGCGGATTGCGGATTTCTACTAGAAGATATTTTTGACATTGGCCTGCATATATTTTTATTGAAAGCACAAGATTGATCATCAGTGACATACCCTTGGTCTTCGTTTTTAAATCTAAAATCTGAAATCTAAAATCTAAAATGGGGAGGCCCTCATGCCCAGTAAAGTATTTGCCATGGATTTGCGGACCAGTTTGCAGGAGAACCTTTACGTCAAGCTGGATCGGTTGCTGGATGTAGCTGGCTTTGATGAAATTGTCAAAGAAAGGCACCTCATTGCCATTAAGCTCCACTTTGGAGAGAAGGGCAATACGGCTTACATCCCACCCACTCACCTCCGTCACTTAGTGAATAGAGTTTATAACTTGGGAGGAAAACCGTTTCTTACTGACACGAATACACTTTATGTGGGAACGCGGACCAACAGCGTGGACCACCTCACTACAGCCATTGAAAATGGGTTTGCTTATGCTGTGGCCGGCGCCCCTCTCACCATTGCTGACGGTCTGAGAGGCAACTCTGAGGTGGCCGTACCAGTAAATCTGCCGATTTATGAAGAAGTCTACCTGGGTTCCGACGTGGTGCAGGCGGACGGACTAATTAGCGCCGCCCACTTCAAGGGACACGAACTTGCAGGGTTTGGGGGCACTATTAAGAATCTCGGCATGGGCTGTGCCTCCAGAAAAGGAAAACTTGCCCAGCATTGCGAGATTTCACCCGAGTTCGACTCCAAAAAGTGTATCGGCTGTGGCGAATGTGTGGCTCATTGTCCTGCAGACGCCATTGAACTGCGCAAGAAAAAGGCCAAGATGGATGCCGAAAAATGCATCGGCTGCGGTGAGTGTATAGCGGTGTGCCCGGAGGAGGCTGTCTCCATCCCTTGGGATAGCGACACGGCCCGCTTCCAAAAAAAGATGGCGGAATACACGGTGGGAGTCCTCAAAGACAAGGAAGACCGTGCCTTCTACCTGAACTTTGTCACCAAAGTAACTCCCCAATGTGACTGCTATGGCTTCAGCGACGTTCCATTGGTCAAAGACCTGGGCATATTAGCCAGCAGGGATCCGGTGGCAATCGATCAGGCTGCTGTGGATCTGGTCAATGCCCAGCCAGCCCTGGCTGACTGTTGCCTCGAGACTAACAGAGGGCCTGGTGAGGATAAGTTTCGCGGCGTCTATCCCCACATTGATTGGTCCATCCAGTTGGGTTATGCAGAAGAGGTGGGACTTGGCAGCAGAGATTACGAACTCATTTACGTATAGGTAGTTTTCATCCAGAAACCTCATAATTTCCTCCCCCTTGACGGGGGAGGATCAAGGTGGGGGTGACAAAACAAATATGATTTCAGGCACTTAATATTCCCCCCTCCCCTTAATCCCCTCCCGCCAGGGGAGGGGAATAGGCGTTTCCGGATGGGCAAAAAACACTTCCTTCGATGACAGGCGTGAATCCGTTTTCTTAAAGGGAACCCCATGTCTCAATACGATACCGTGATCCTGGGTGCCGGACCTGGAGGTTATGTCGCCGCCATTCGAGCCGCCCAACTGGGAGCTAAGGTCTGCATTATTGAAAAAGAGCTGGTTGGTGGCACCTGCCTCAACTGGGGCTGCATTCCTACCAAGGCCATGTACAAATCCGCTGTGCTTTTCGAGCAGATGCGCAAGGCCGAAACATTTGGACTGAGTTGCGACCGGCCTCGCGCTCATCTAGACAAAATTGTCAGCCGCAACCAGCGGATCGTTGCAGAGCTTAGAGAGGGGGTTGAGCGACTATTCAATAAAAACAAGGTCAACCTGATCATGGGGGAAGGGTACGTCAAGGGACCTGGTGAGGTTGAGGTGACAACCACTAATCATGGTAAGCAGACCATTCGCGGCAAACAACTCATTATTGCTACCGGTTCTCAGCCTCTCGCCCTCGATTTGCTTCCCTGGGATCAGCAGAAGGTACTTAATACCCGAAGCATGCTGGAATTGAAGCGAATTCCCAAAAGCCTCTTTATTGTGGGCGGCGGTGTCTCTGGCTGTGAGTTCGCTCTTCTTTTCAGCGCCCTTGGCTCTACTATTCACATGACAAAGCGCAGCAAAGAGCCCATAAAAGGTCTTGATCGGGATATTAACAGCGGCTTGATTCGAGCACTCAAAAAACGAAAAGTCAAACTGCATCTTGGAGATCCTCCTGAGGCTGCAGTTCACACTGAATCAGGCGTGAGGCTAACGCTTCAATCAGGTAAGCAGATTGAAACCGAAATGGTCCTGGTCACAGTGGGGCGTTCTCCGGTCTCTCGGGGGATAGGATTAAACCGACTTGGCCTTGACTTGAAAAACGGTTATGTCCAGGTAAATCAATACTGCCAGACAAATATGGAGAGGGTTTACGCCATCGGAGATGTTACGGGTAAGCAGGAACTAGCTCACTTTGCTTCCCATCAGGGAATAGTTGCCGTGGAGCATGGATTGGGCGAGCAGGAAGCTGCAGTTGACGAAGATGCTGTGCCCGTTGCCATCTTTACCAGTCCTGAGATTGCCAGCGTCGGACTTACTGCCCAGCAATGCGAAGAGCGATCCATTGGTTACCTCGAGGGCTCCTTTCCTTTTCGAGCCCTCGGCAAATCCCACGCCATTGGTGAAATTGATGGCTTTGTCAAAGTAATTGCGAGGAAAAAGGATGAACGCATAATCGGCATCCATATCATCGGGCCGGATGCCAGCACCTTGATTGCTGCATGCAGCGTGGCGCTAACCAAGGGTGTGACCCTCAAGGAGATGTCCAAGACCATACAGGCTCACCCTACGGTGGCCGAGGCCTTGTGGGAGGCGGTGGAAGACGCACGGGGTCTCTCCATTCATAAGTTGGATCTGGGACTTTGAGGCAGCTAGCAGCAGACAGCGGGCAGCGGGCAGTCAATAGGTCATTACGCTCCGCGCCTTAGCGCTTCGCTGTCATAAGGGCTGCGCCCGTCATTGAGTCATTAAGTCTCAACAATAAATGACCATTAATGACAGCGCAGCGTAGTGACGGCCACCTTCCGTGGCCTAATGACCCAATGACTAACGACTAATGACTTATGACAAATATTTTACCAGATGGCTGGATCGCGAACCTCGGTCAGGCCAAATACCTCGAGGTACTCGACCTGCAGCGGGAACTGGTCAAGCTCCGCCAGGGGCAGAGCATTCCCGATACTCTGCTCCTGGTAGAACACGAGCCGGTAATCACCTTGGGTCGACGTGGAAGTACAAGCAACATTTTGTCCTCTTCTGAACAGCTTGCTTCTCAGGGGATAAAAGTGCGCCAGGTTGAAAGAGGAGGAGATGTCACCTACCATGGCCCCGGGCAGTTGGTGGGCTATCCGGTGATCGATCTGGCCGCAAGGAAAATTGGGGTCCGCCAGTTTGTCGACTTGCTCGAAGAAACCATAATCTTGACTCTGGCCGACTTTGGCCTCCGCGCCGGGCGGCAGTCGCAACACCGTGGTGTCTGGGTTGAAGACCGTAAAGTTGCTGCCCTCGGGGTTGCAATTAAACGATGGGTTAGCTTTCACGGCTTTGCCCTGAATGTCTCTCCCAACCTGGATCACTATTGCCACATTAACCCCTGCGAGCTTCAACATGAGCAAGTGACATCAATGGCAAGCCTTTTGGGAAAGGCACCGAGCATGGCAGAGGTGACCAAAAAGCTGCTGAACAATTTCATTGGACTCTTTCCTGGGGAGTGGCGAGAGGTTTCGCCTGCAGAAGTCTTCAGGAGAGTTCCGGCTGAGCTGACTTTAAATATAGCTTAATAGCTTCTGTCTTTGACCGTGGGAGCGGCTTTCCAGCCGCGATTATGAAGTCGTGGCTAGAAAGCCACTCCCACAATGTAGTGAACTGTAAATTACACTGTTAGAGGAGATCTCATGACAAACGGGACTTTGAAAATCAGTCAAGATCACGTCTGGGTGCAGACCAACGGAGAAGGTGCACAGGTAGGAATTTCCGATTTTGCCGCTGAAGCTCTCGGCAGCATCATTTATGTGGAACTCCCAGAGGTCGGCGATGAAGTAACCAGGGGCGACAGCTTCGCGGCAGTGGAATCCGGCAAAGCCAGTGTAGAACTCCCTGCGCCCATATCAGGCCACGTTCTCAAAGTGAACGAAGAGCTCGAGGACGCTCCCGATCTGATAAATCAAGACACCTATGGCAAGGGCTGGATAGTCGTCCTAGCTATAAAGGACGCCACGGAACTTGACGAACTCATGAGCAAACCTGACTACGATTTATTTGTAGCAGGCGCAGCTGAAGGCTAATTTCCTCCCGCCTCATGCAGCCCTCAGTGGCAGTCTTTCTCGTTGACATGCACCATTTGGTTGCATTAACGTAAAAATAGTTGATATTTCAAGTTCCACCTCGTTTTGGAGGCTTTATACCTTTCCCCACTGAGCTTCAGGATCACGCACCGTAGCCATTGGCTTCATCTCTCCGGAGGTAGTACTGAGGGACTTTCCTCCCTCCTTGAGAGTAATAATGAACGGGGAGGCTATTATGAAAAAGCTATTTATACTAGTGGCAGCAGTGTTTCTCGTTTCTGTTCAACCTGCACTGTCGGCAGAACTTACTATTTTGACAGAAAATCTGCCGCCCTTGAACTATGTAGATAACGGCGTTCTGGTTGGTCCTTCTGTTGACATAGTTAGAGAAATTCAGAGAAGGGTAGGATCCCATGAGGAAATCAAGGTTTATCCATGGACAAGAGCCTACAAAATGGCTCTGGAAGAGGAAAATGTTGTATTGTTCAGTATGACTTATACCAAAGTACGTTATGACAAATTCAAATGGATTGGCCCGGTAGCGAAGAAAAGAGATATTCTGGTCGCCAAGAAGGGTTCAGGTATAAGAATTAACAGCCTGGAAGATGCCAAAAAAGTAAACCGCATTGGCACGCTTCGAGACGATACCAGAGAGCGCTTGCTCAAGAGTCACGGATTTACCAATCTTGAACCTGTTTCTGATGAACAGATGAATGCTCAAAAGCTTGATCTCGGGCGGATAGATTTATGGACGTACAAGAAACCGGGATTACGAACTGTTTGTGACTTGGCCGGGGTTGATTATAATGAAATGGAGGAAGTCTACAATCTCCGGGAAATCGATGTCAGCATTGCTTTTTCAAAGAAAACGTCAGATTCAATTGTACAAAAGTGGAGAACTGCTTTTAACCAAATGGTAGCTGATGGAACAATAATGAAAATTCGCAAGAAATGGAATAACAGAATACCAGATGCTCCATTTCCAGAGCTTGAAGACAAACCCTAGAACTCAAGCCTTAAAAAACACCCACCAAGACCTTGCCAACGTTTGGCTGGCGCAGTAGAATTGTGCCATGCAAAACGGCTCCCCAACAAAACCCTCTCAAAAAGTCAGTAGCATCAGCCGTCGTTTCAGTTACGCCTTGATTGGCGTAGTGACCTTAATGTTAGTGGGCTTTGCTGCGTTCGCCATATTTTTCAATATTTCCAAGATGGAAGGTGAATTAGAAGAAAGATTGAACAACTCTTTGGAACTTGCTCAGATAAGTTTACCAAAACCACTCTGGAATGTTGACAAAGATATTGTCAGAGATTTTATCAAATCCCTATTTTTAGATAAATTAATTGTTTATGCCAAAGTTTTGTGGGGGAATCTCGTCATTACAGAAAGGAAACATGAAAAATTTGAACAAAAAGATTTCTCATATTTTGAATCCTCTTCAACATTCATCGCCAAAACCTCTGATATTGTTTACGCGGGACAGAAAGTCGGGACGATACAACTCGTCATGTCGCGCGAGATCATCAAGAAAGAGCTCATTGTAAATATTAGTGTAATTGTTAACTTAACGCTTGTCATAATTGCTGCTATTTCAGTGACATCTGTTTTCATTACAAGACGCTATATTTCTCGCCCCTTATTAGAACTGCAAAACTCGGCAACGGCTATTGCTCAAGGAGACTTGGAAGCTTTGATTGATACCAGTAGTAGTGATGAGATAGGAAGCCTCGCCAAGGATCTCGATGTCATGCGGGATTCGATCAAGCAGTTATTTGGAGAGCTTAGCGATAGCAAGGATAAGCTGGAGGAGTACAGCCGGACCCTGGAGCAGAAAGTCGAAGTGCGCACCCAAGAGCTGGCTCGCTCGGTGGAGGAACTGAAAGCCCTGGGGGAAGTCAGCCAGGCGGTCAGCTCCACACTAGACCTGCAGAAAGTTCTCGCCACGATAGTTGCCCACGCTGCCGATCTTTCGGGCGCGGAGTCTGGGGCGATCTATGAGTTCAATGAGCCAAGCGAGGAGTTCCAGCTCCGGGCAACACACCGGATGAGTGAGGAACTGATCCAGGCGATTCGAGAGGGTGGGGTCAAACTGGGTGAGACTGCCCTGGGGTGGGCAGGGGTAAACCGTGAAGCGGTGCAAATTCCGGACATCCTGGAAGAGCCAACCTACCCGACCAGCGAGATCATGAAGCAGGAAGGATTCCGAGCCTTGCTCGCCGTTCCGCTGTTTCGCGAAGACAGGCTCATCGGTGGGCTGGTGGTTAGGCGCAGAGCACCTGGCCAGTTCCAAAAAGAAACGGTTGACCTCCTCCAGACCTTCGCCACCCAGTCGGCCCTGGCAATCCAGAACGCACGGCTTTTCCGTGAGATCGAGGCAAAGGGACGAGAGCTTGAGATCGCCAGCAAACACAAATCCGACTTCCTCGCCAACATGAGCCACGAACTCAGAACCCCCCTCAACGCCATCCTGGGCTATACGGAACTGATCCTTGATAAGATCTACGGTGATGTCCCAGAGAATATTCAAGAAGTTCTGGAGCGCGTGGAGAAAAATGGTCGCCATCTCCTCGGCCTCATCAATGACGTCCTCGACCTTTCCAAAATA
>PPDG01000252.1 GCA_002899795.1 Desulfobacteraceae bacterium
GCCGAGGAAAAACGTGTCAGAGTGCATCAAATGTGGGCGCGCGCAGTCTCGGACAGGATGAACAGTACTTGACCGTACGCGAGATCCTGTCCGAGGCGAGCACGCTCACAGATGGCGTACTATCACGCGAGCGCAGCGATTTTTACCGGTTTGGGTATGCAACGTTAGGGTTAAGTGCGAGGTGGATATGTGTTGGCTTCTCTTGATTCTGTTCTTTTGGATGTCGGTGGTAGCAATGACCTACTTGATCTTCTACTATGAATCCGCCAACGGGTCTCATCTGGAGATTCTGCGTTCGCGGGGTACGGTATCTCTGCTGCTATTCAGAGGTTTTCTCTGGAGTTTATATAGTCATCTTGTGGTTCTGGCGACAACAACGACAGCATTGTACCGCAGTTTCTATCACTTACCTCCTGGACCGGCAGAGCGGACACCAGTTATCTTTGTACATGGTCTTTACCATAACCACACAGCCTGGTATCTCTACCTGCGTTGGTTTCGCAAATGGGGCTGGCAGCATGTTAAGGCGGTGAATTTACATGGAAAATTTCGATCTATTCAAGATTTTGGCAAAATCCTGAACCAAGAAGTTGATGAGGTTTTAAGAGAAACAGGAAGCAATCAGGTGGACTTGGTGGGCCATAGCATGGGGGGGCTTGTGATTCGTTCCTATCTGGCGAATAATTCTGTAACCGCTAAAGTCCGGAGGGTTGTTACCTTGGGGAGTCCTCATGCCGGCTCAAAACTGGCGGTTTTGGGCTTGGGCAATGCGGTGAAGGAGATGATTCCTGGCAGTTCTTTTCTGGAGGAACTGAATCTGGAACTTCAGATGCCGGAAAGCGGCCGCTTTTATGCCATCTACACTATTGTAGACAACTTGGTCCTCCCCAATGAATCTGCCAAACTCAGCGGCGACGGAGCGGAGAATATAGAGACTCGAATAGTAAATCACGTTGGGTTGTCGTTTTGCAAACACACGGCACGCTTGGTCAAAGAGTGCCTAGAGGAGCACTGAAGGAATAGAAATTCCAAATCACAAAGACTGAGGTTTCAGGTTTCAGTGTTTTTGTTTTTCTTCCCTGACACCTGACACCCGTAATATTGGGAGAGGGAAATGGATCGTTTGCAGTGCGCCAAGTGCGGCGAAAGCTTTTACTTTGACCTGGAACTCGAGGGCATGACCGCTGAGTCCGGCGAGAAAATGCCCTTGGCCTGCCCTCATTGCGAGCATGCATGGTCGTATTATAGGCCTGAAGAGGAAGAAGGAAAAGGTACTCTCCACTGAGGAGGCAGAGCGCCAGGCGCCACGGTGAAATATCCGGGCTAGGGGGTTGTAAAGGGGTTGGTAGGTTTAGGCAGCACGAAGACGTGCTGAGAACCAATGCACCTTGTCCTCGTGGAACTTGACCATAGCTTTCTGAAAAGCGTCTAGTCTGTCGCAGTCTCGCATGCAAAGTTCTCTATCTTCGTCCAATCTCGAACAACCGCGGCAAGGACTCTCAACGGTCTTGATGATCATCCTTTCATTGTAGTCCATATCCACCCCCCTCTCGCCTTGCCGGTGAGCCTGGGGTTCACAGCACTAAACCTTTTTTCATTTTAGCAAACTTTCAGCTTCTGTCAATCAAAATAGGAACCGATCAGCCAACCAACAGACAACTCTAGAGTACTTGTCTGACTGTGCCCATCCCCGCTATGGTGAAGTCAGTGTAACATCCCAGCAGTATGGTGGGATTTTTTACCCAAAAGTGGTTTGACCACAAAGGGGTAGAAATATGGTTTTATCTTTTAACATCAATATGTTATCTGTATTATTATTGGTGAAAGTTTTAGCCAACAGTAGCCAACGTTTGATCGGATTTACTCAGTTGTTGGGCCGATGCAATTTTGTTATAGTGAGCCCGCTTTCAGGCGAAGTGAACCTGGGGTATTGAACCACGAAGGTTACGAAGAGCACAACTGACGCATAGCGCAAAGAGCATAGCGCATAGCAAAAAAAAGAGTAAACGGTAAATGGTAAACAGTTGCAGAACAGATCTGTTTACCGTTCACTGTTCACCAAACGCTCTGCGCTTAGCGCTCTGCGTTATCTCCTTTGTGTCCTTTGTGGTTAGACCTTCCGATCTATTCTGGGTAGCTGAAGTGGAGCTAAGAAATGACTGAGTGGCAGCAGCGACTAGCCAGGCGACTTGAGGCGGCCAGGGGTGACAGGCCCGTGGATCTCCTTTTTCGGGGAGGAAAAGTGGTCAACGTTTTCACGGGGGAGCTGGCCTCAACCTCCGTTGCCGTATTCGATGGCGTGATTGTGGGGTTTGGGGAGCGTCAGGCCAATGAGGTTGTCGAACTGGATGGCGGTATACTTTCCCCAGGCTTTATTGATGGCCATTTTCATCTGGAAAGCAGTCTGCTTATACCAGCCGAATTTGCTCGGGCAGTAATGCCCCACGGGACCACAACCGTGGTGGCTGATCCTCATGAGATTGCCAACGTTGCAGGTGTTGCCGGTGTTCAATTTATGCTTGAGGCGAGCGAGGACATCGGGCTCGAGGTTTTCTATATGGCCCCTTCTTGTGTGCCCGCAACTCACCTGGAGACAGCCGGAGCGGAATTGAGCGCCAACGACATTGAGAAATTAGCCCAACATCCCAGGGTTTTGGGACTCGCGGAGGTGATGAATTTCCCCGGAGTGATTATGGGGGAAGAGGCAATGTTGGACAAACTTGAGCGTTTTCTGGACAAAACTATTGATGGACATTCCCCGGGACTCAGCGGTGCTCAACTAGATGCCTATTTATGCGGGGGGATTGGCTCAGATCATGAGTGCACTCGTCTTGAAGAGGCCAGGGAAAAGCTCGGTAAAGGGATGCACATCATGCTGCGGGAAGGGAGTCAGGCCCGTGACTTGGAGGCGCTGGCTCCGTTGGTGACCGCTCAAACAAAACAGCGCTGCATGCTAGTCAGTGACGACTGCCATCCAGAAGATTTGCTGGAGCAAGGGCACATGAATCGGGTCCTGAAGAGGGCAATGGAATTGTCCATCGACCCGATAACCGCCATCCAGCTGGCTAGCCTTAATCCGGCCCGCTACTTCGGCCTGCGCACCCTGGGAGCTATCGCGCCAGGATATCAGGCTGATATGGTGTTGCTCAATTCCTTGCAGCCGCTGCAAATCGGTCGGGTGTACAAAAAAGGAAAGCTGGTAGCAGAAGATGGTAAATGCTTGCTGGCCAAGAAACCGGTGGCGGCAAAGGTTCAACTGATTTCCATGAACCTCGAGGAGTTGAAAGAGGAAGACCTGCGCCTGCAGGTTCAGGGTTCTGAGGTGCGGGCCATCCGTGCCGTTCCTAATACACTTATAACCGAGGAAGAGATAGTTACTGTGGCAGACCGTCAGGGTCAGGCTGTCAGCGATGCAAATCGTGACTTGCTGAAAATAGTAGTGATTGAACGGCACCAGGGTAGTGGTCGCAAAGGGTTTGGCTTTGTTCGCGGTCTCGGCCTGCGTAAGGGGGCGCTTGCTTCCACGGTGGCTCACGACTCTCACAATCTGATTGTGGTAGGAGTAAGTGATTCGGATATGGTAGTTGCCGCCAACACCTTGAGAGAACTGGGTGGTGGACTGGTGGTGGTCAGTGATGGTCAGGTTCAAGCGCAGCTACCGCTGCCTGTTGCCGGACTCATGACAGCCGCTTCTCTGGAACAGGTGGTGGCATGGAAAAAAGAAGTCAATCAAGCTGCCCTGGAGTTGGGGGCAACTTTGGAGCATCCCTTCATGGCTCTCTCATTTCTGGCCTTGCCGGTCATACCCAAACTGAAGCTGACAGATCAGGGACTCGTGGATGTGGAGAGTTTTACTCATGTGCCCCTGTTTGTCTAAGGCAGAGAGCATAGAGCATAGGGCATGGAGCATAGGGAAAGACAGACGACAGAAGACGGAGGACAGAGGGCAGAAGACAGAAGGCAGAAGACAGAGATTCTACTGTGGGAGCGGCTTTCAGCCGCGATCTTGCGGTTTCAACTAATTTTCTAATTTTCTAATTTTCTAATTCTCCAATCAACTAATTAACGACTTCTACGACTTTAACGATTTTAACGACTTGAACGGTCGGTGAGTATGCAAAGGTTCATCGAATACTTGAAAACCGCTCCGCTCCCAGGCGCCCGGTTGGTGCATCATGAATTCATTCCGAGCGGTGGTGTTATCTATGGAAACCTCGATCCACCGCTTGACCCGTCCTTGCGCTCAGCTTTGGCCAAAGAGGACATTACCAGGCTTTACCAGCACCAGGCCGAAGGTCTTTCCCTTTTTCGAAAGGGAGAGAATGTGGTTATCGCCACACCCACTGCCAGCGGTAAGTCGCTGATCTACAACCTTGCCCTGGTAGAGTTGCTGAGTAAGGAAAAGAATGGTCACGGCCTTTACCTCTTTCCCCTTAAAGCCCTGGCGCAAGATCAATATCAGGCCTTCGTCTCATTCAATCAGGAACTGCCAAGCGAACTGCAGCTTGAAGCTGCCGTGTACGATGGGGATACCCCTCCGAGTCGGCGCCGCCGAATAAAAGAGAACCTGCCCCACCTGATCATTTCCAATCCGGATATGCTCCACTTGGGACTTTTGCCTTTCCATCAGCAGTGGGAAGATTTTTTTCGAAGCTTGCGCCTTGTGGTAATCGATGAACTACATACCTACCGAGGTATTTTTGGCTCACACCTGGTTCAGATTCTGCGGAGGCTGCAGCGGGTGTGTAAGCTGTATGGGTCCGAGCCCAGGTACATTCTGCTTTCAGCTACTATTGCCAATGCAAGAGATTTCGCCAATCGCTTAACCGGAATGGAGTTCCGGGCAGTTGAAAAAAACGGCGCCCCTCAAGCAGGGCGGCATTTCTTTTTCATTAATCCTGACAGCAGCGCCACCACTGTGGCTGGACGTCTGTTTGTAAAGGCTCTGCAAGAGGGGCTCAAGACCATCGCTTTCACTCAAGCGCGCAAGCTTACTGAAATCCTCCACATGAATGTTGCTGCGGCCGCCCCGGAGCTTGCTACAAGAGTCAGCTCCTACCGTGCCGGTTTTCTTGCCGAGGAAAGGCGGGAGATTGAAAAAGGATTGGCCAGCGGTTCTGTGGCTGGAGTGATCTCCACCAGCGCCCTGGAGATGGGCATCGACATTGGCGGCCTGGATAGTTGCATCCTTGTAGGTTATCCAGGGACTATTGTCAACACCTGGCAGCGCAGTGGCAGGGTAGGGCGGGGAAATCGAGATTCACTGGTGATTCTGATCGCCCAGCCAGATGCTCTCGACCAGTACTTTATGCGCCACCCCGGGGACTTTTTTCAACGACCCTTCGAGGCAGCAGTGGTGGACCCAGATAATTCTGAGGTGTTGGACGCTCATCTTCCTTGTGCTGCTGCAGAGATCCCTTTGCGTGAAAGTGATGATCTCTATGCTCGTGGCGGCATTCTAGCTGCCAGGGCGCCGGTCCTTGAGGCCAGCGGCGATCTATTGCGAAGCGCCGAGGGTGATGTTTGGTATGCTGCCAGGCGACAGCCGCAACGTCTGGTGAATATACGGAGTGTGGGGCCGGGCTATGCTATTTTTGACGAGTCCAGTGATAAGGTGGTGGGAAAGAACGATGGCGTGAGAGTTTTTAAGGAATGCCACCAGGGGGCAATCTATCTCCACAGAGGGCAGCAGCACCTGGTAACCCGGCTTGATCTGGAGCGACAGAACGTGTTCGTTAAAGCAATTAAGGCCCGCTACTATACCAGGGCTCTGAGTGAAAAGGAGACTGAGATATTGGCGGTGGAACGCAGTCGTCCGGTTGCCAATTTTATAGCGCGCTTGGGCCGCATACGGGTCACCGAGCAAGTTGTAGGTTATGAGAAGCGTAATTTATACAGTGGAGAGTTGCTGGACAACCTATCTTTGGAGCTGCCGCCACAGAGCTTTGAAACCGTCGGGCTCTGGCTGGAAATCGAAGATATCTTGCAGGAGATGATACTAAGGCGGGGACTTCACTTTATGGGTGGCATTCACGCCCTGGAGCACGCCTTGATTAGCATGTTTCCCCTTTTTGCATTGTGTGACCGCAATGACATTGGTGGTATTGCCGTGCCTCTCCATCCGCAGACGCAAAAGAGCGCTGTTTTCATCTATGACGGATACCCGGGCGGGGTAGGGCTGGCAGCTCGTGGTTTCGAGATGATAGAGGAACTTTTGGTAAAGACAGGGGAGCTGATCGGTCGCTGCCCGTGTGATTCGGGATGTCCTTCCTGTATTCATTCACCCAAGTGTGGCGCTGGCAATAAACCCTTGGACAAGACCGCTGCCTCGCTTCTGGTAAAGGGTTTACTCGGCGAGGTTACGCTGAAGGTGGAATCGAGGAAACAAGGGGAAGATTTCGTGGCTGTATTGGAAGAGGACGTGGGGAAAGACAATGGCAGCGACCCGGCTGTGGGCCTATTTGATATCGAAACCCAGCGACTGGCGGACGAAGTGGGGGGGTGGGGGAATGTCCACCTCATGAGGTTAGCAGTGGCAGTGTTATATGACAGTCGCTCCGATATTTACGAAGCTTTTACCGAAGAGCAGGTGGAAAGCCTGATTGAACGACTTCAGAACTTCGATCTGGTGGTGGGATTTAATATCAAGCGCTTTGATTACCGGGTGCTGGGAGCCTACACCGCTCTGGATTTTCGCACCCTACCCACTTTTGACATTCTGGAAGATATTCACCGCCGTTTGGGGTTCCGCCTCAGCCTGGGTCACTTGGCAGAACAGACTCTGGGAAAAGCCAAGATTGCCGACGGGATCCAGGCGGTGCGCTGGTTCCGGGAGGGAAATCTTGATGCGGTAACAGACTACTGTAAAGAAGACGTGGCCATTACCAAAGAGCTCTTCGAATTTGGTCTCAGCCACGGTTATCTGCTTTATCGCACCAGGGCAGGGCAGGCAGTCCGGTTACCGGTGGATTGGAATATGGATCGGATTCTGGACAAAATTAGCCAAAGTTGACACGGTGAAGAGGACTTGGCCCGGATATTTCATGAATTACTTGCTGCGACCACGGATTTGGCCGTCCTTCCTGGCGTCCTCGGGTGTCGGCCCCTGCGACGTACCGTTCAGGTACGCCTCGGAACCAACACCCTGCGGTTGCCAGGTGGCACACCCA
>PPDG01000306.1 GCA_002899795.1 Desulfobacteraceae bacterium
GCCCTCCAATCTCCCAATGAAACATTCACTGTTCCATTGGGAGTCCAAAAATGCAAGCTGATGGTGAGATCTGGGTCCGAACCAGCTGTGAACGTTAGCTCGCAAAGTTTTCTCGATAGTACTTTTCACTACAGCGATCTTCGCAAGCATTTCAACTGAACTTGTCCTGGATGTGTCATCTCATGCTCTGCCTGGTTGGAAGTTTGGTCCAGACATAGCTTCTGCTCTTCTGACTTTTCATCTCTCGCTGCAGTCCATTTTCAACGTCAGGTCCTCATCTGAACCGGATCGCCTGTCAATTTTCCCCGGAGAGCATGGAAGCAATCCGCTAGGCTCACCAGAGGATAAAGTGATGAAAGGAGAAAATTATGAAGAGAAAGGACAAATATCTGCTTCGAGTAACCAAAATAGAAGAGCTTCAGGTCCATGACACGCCTGGTCACACCCTGACGCTCACTGAGATGGAGGGGGAACCCATTGAATACGAACCGGGTTTGGCCGGCGAGTTTGTCACCCGCCGCAGTGTTACCTTCCACGACCGGAAGAGGGGTTCAGGTCCTATGGAAGGGTATGTTATGGCCTACTTCCAGGAAGGATCAGCCTACACTCGCTTTGAAGGGCAGCGTGACGGCAAGACAAAAGTCAGCGCCGGCACGTGGAAAACCTATCACTCCACAGGGAAACTGGCCGGCATCAAAGGCGAAGGAACATTCAGGGTTATTGCGGGAGAACGCTGGAACGAGTACATCCTCGAATTAGAGGGCGAATATGAGGCCGCGTGAAGTGGACAGGACCTCATCGTGTTGCCATTTGCTTTGCTTTAGGTTGAAGAAATGAGGATATTATCAGTAAGGAGGTTTTGCTATGGTCAAAAGATTCCTCCTAGGCATTGACGATTCGCAGTACACCTTTGAAGCCCTGGAAAACCTGGCTGGTCTTTTTCTAAAAACCGATGCCCATTTCCATCTATTTCTCGCTGTGACTGAGAGTCACCTCCCTGCCCCCCCTCCAACCTCAAGCGAGGCCACCGATTGGCAAGAGGTTCAGAAGAGGCGGGCCCAACAGATCCTTGACAAGGGTGTCAGTTCATTGCTCCAGATAGGGTACAAACGCTCACGCATCAGCACGGAGACAAGACTGCAAAGCGTGAATGCTGCCCAGGATATTTTGAATGCCGGCAAGAGTGAAGAAATCATAGCCATCGTCTTGGCCCGTAAGCAGCAGTCAGGGGTTAAGCGCTTGCTTCCGGATACTACTACTGCCAATATTTATCAATATGCGGACGTGCAGCCTGTATGGGCAATCGGCAACCTCCCACTCAAGCCGCCCCACGTTCTCGCTGCAGTAGATGAATCTGACTACGCTGACCGTATCGCTACCCACTTGGCCGAGACCCTTGGACCGCTCCCAGATGTTCGGATTACCTTTCTTAATGTGATGCCGGCCAAACCGCCGTCTTACTGGGACGACGGCCACATTTTGGATAAGGAAGAGCGTGGGGAACGGAAGGGGGTAGTGAAAAAATGGCAGTGGACCTATGAAGAAATAATGGGGGGTATCTTTGCCAAGGCGCGAGGAGTTCTTACCAAATCTGGCGTTCCCGAGGAGCGGATCAGCACAAAGATGCAAACTCGAAGGAGTGGCCCTGCCCGAGACATCCTCGCCGAAGTAAGCCGGGGTGGCTACAACATCGTGGCCCTCGGTAGACGCGGCTCTGGCGACAGCCAGATCGATCCAGGAAGCCGCGCCTCGAAGATTATTCGGAGTGCTCGCGGTTGTACCATTATGCTGGTGAACTAAAGAAGCTAATCAGGGATTCGGTGGAAGGAGAAGACTATGGAACGGAAGAAACGCAAGGACAAGTATCTCCTTAGGGTTACCAAGGTAGCATCGCTCCAGGTTCACGACAAGCCTGGCCACTCTCTGACGCTGACTGAAATGGAGGGTGAGCCCATAGAACTCACCGAGGGTGTGGCCGGCGAGTTTGTCTCCCGCCGAAGTGTCACATTCCACGACCGCATTAAGGGCTCTGGTCCCATGCAGGGTTATGTCCAGGCCACTTTCAAGCATGGTGCAGTACAGAGCCGCTTTGAAGGCCACCGCGACTCCACTACCAAAATTAGCGCGGGCACCTGGAAAACCTACAACGGCATAGGCATCCTGGCGAACATAAAGGGAGGGGGTACTTTCAAAATCACACCAGGTAATAGACGGGGCGAGTTCATTCTTGAGTTGGAAGCAGCATATGAGCTTTGATTGAGCCGCTCATGGCAAAGGCTAGCGCGGCTAAAGTCTGAACCCAGTGAAAATTAGGAATTGGAGGAGATCAACCCTAACGTTGCATACCCAAACCGGTAAAAATCGCTGCGCTCGCGTGATAGCACACCATCTGCGAGCGTGCTCGCCTCGGACAGGATCTCACGTACGGTCAAGTACTGTTCATCCTGTCCCAGCCTGCGCGCGCTCACATTTGGCCCACTCTGACGCCTTTTTCCTCGGCGTGGGCATACAACGTTAGGGTAAACCATAAACGCACCTGATCTGCAGGTGGAAAGGAGCGAGACTATGTCCGTAGGCACCTACAAAATAATTGAATTGGTGGGGTCAAGTGCTGTTTCTTGGGAAGATGCAGCCAAAAATGCTGTGGCGACTGCGAGTAAGACCCTAAGGGACTTAAGAATCGCCGAAGTGAAAGAACTGGACCTTAAAATTGAGGAAGGCAAAGTTGTCGCCTACAGAGCAAGGTTACATCTATCCTTCAAATATATGGAAAAGGAATGACCAGGGCATGACGCAAAGCGCTAAGCGCAGAGCGCAGAGCGTGAGGTAAGCAGTAAACGGTGAACAGTAAACCGATTATGCGCTGGCTCCGCGACTGTTCACCGCTTACCTTTTATCGTTTACTCTTTTTTTCGCTATGCTCTATGCGCTATGCTCTATGCGATCTGGTCTGGCCCTGAGGACCAGGTTTTCCAGCCCGTATATTTTATGAATTGCTGTCGCGAGACCACGAAGATGGGCGTGCCACCAGGCAACCGCAGGGTGTTGGTTCCGAGGCGTACCTGAACGGTACGTCGCAGGGGTCGACACCCGAGGACGCCAGGAAGGACGGCCATATCCGTGGTCGCAGCAAGTAGTTCATGAAATATCCGGGCTAGAACTAATTAATCGAAGGAATTGCGCATGGATCGTTCAGAGGCTATCCATCTTTTAGAAAGCTGTGCTTTTTTTAAGGGGTTCCAAAAAGATCACCTCCAGGAACTTACCAATCTGTTTCAGGTTGAAGTGTATGCCGCCAGAGATCACATTTTTCGACAAGGTGATTTGGGAGAGCAGATCTATATTGTTGCTGAAGGGCATGTCTTTTTGCAACGATCTGTGGATCTGGGCACACGCAAGGGAACTGTCGTTATAGGAGTGCTCGGTAAAGGCAAGGTTTTTGGCTGCTGGTCCACACTTCTCAATGAAACGCATACCCTCATGTCCTCGGCCATCTGTCGAAAACCAACAAAAGTCTTGGTCATGAAGGGTTCGGATCTAAGGCAGATGATGCTTGATAACAATGAGCTTGGATTTAATGTCTTGGAAAGGCTCTGCTTCCTACTTCGAGAGAGGCTAAGCGGAGCATATCACGCGATGGAAGAAATTTGACTACTAGCCCGGATAATCCATGAATTATCCGGGCTACTGGCTGTGCATGGACTCCGCCATGGTCACCACTCGATCACCCAGGAGATTGCTGTACGACCCCAGTTCATTATCATACCACCCGTAGACAACTGCTTTGGTGATTGGCACTTCCACCATTGTTTCTGGAATATTTTCCAGTACCTCCCTAGGGATTAGCTGAGAGAGATCGACTGCAACCCTCGCCGTCCTGGTATGCGTCACTTGACCCTCGATGGTGGCAGCTACCCGGTAGAGGCCGATAATATCATTTGAGACGTTCTGCTCTTCGGTGTAGTGCAAGTAACCTCTTGGCATTTGGGCTGAGTAGCGGCGGTAAATGTCGTTGATCTGCTCCCGGTCCACCCAGGGCTTGTCGGGCACTTCCTGAAAACTGATTACTAAGATAATGAGCGACCCGGTGCTCACTGGAATACGTACCGACTCTGCAATGAATGGAATCTGCCCCATTTCTGGAAGCACTTGCGCCAGGGCCTCCGCCGCCCCTGTGGATGTGAGGATAATGTTGTTGAATATGCTCCTGTTTTTCCTGAGGTCTGTGGCCCCCGCTTGCGGCAAATGATCAAGCACCTGCTGAGAAGCGGTGCTGGCGTGGACTGTTGCCATAGAGACGGAGAGGAAACGTTTTGGCCCAAAGCTGTCGATGAGAGGCTTTAGCATAAAGGCGAGGCAGGTGGTTGTGCACGAGGCATGACTGACAATCGCGTGCCGGGTGGGATCGTAATCGATCTCATTAATACCCATGATGGTCGTGACTGCATCGTCAGGCATGGCGCTGGACTTGTCAGAGATTCTGAACGGAGCTGATACCACAACCTTCCTGGCCCCTGCGGCCAGATGGCCACGCAGCGAGCCTTTGTCGTGGTCTGCCGACAGCGTCGGATCCCGGAACTGGCCGGTGGCGTCCAGGGCCAGTTCCACACCATGGTCCAGCCAGTTGATATCTCGTGGATTTCGGTGCCGGCGGAGGATAGTGACAGCCGTCCCGTTGATCACCATTCGGCCCTTTCTCTCGTCCAGGTCCTCGATGGCCCGTTGGGCCCGACATCCATGGAGGTAGTTGTGTAAAGCCCCATACACTGAGTCTTTTTCAATGAACAGTGCAATGTCTTCCAGACTAGTGCCGGCCTCCCGACCGATGTTGACCACCACCTCGGCAAAATAGCGTCGTTCCACCTGATGCCAGAGGCTCAATTTCCCGATCCGCCCCAGGCCGTTAATACCTAATTTCATGGGAGAGGGCTCCGAAACCATTTCAAAAGTTGGCCGCGAACTCATCACACCTTCCCTCCAAGTTTACCCTAGCGTTGCATACCCGTTACCACATAACATTGACAATTCCCATGCATTTTCCATTCCTTTACGCCCTGGCCCGCATTCTTAACGAACCGCCTGCCGCGACTTCGGATACGTTAAGACATCAATCGAGAGAAATCGGTTACTGGGAAACTCATTAACTGCTATTCTGTATCTCTATCACGAGCAGGCTGATGAAAAAGACTGGGAAAGCCCCCAAACGTCATACCGGACGAGACGAAGTCGAGATCCGGTATCCAGCAAACTATTGCTTTCTCTAGATTCCGGACAGTCGCTTCGCGACTTCCGGAATGACGGACTTGATGCTTACACTCAAAACATTGAGTCTTTCAGCAGCCTGCTCGTGAGACGCAAGGCGGATTTTGTTTCTCCTTACACCAATAACTTATAACAAATAACGGATAACATCTAATTAACCTTTAGATCAATTGGGGGAAATGGTCGTCTTCGAGAGAATACGGGTGTAGTTTGCTACGGGTTACTGCCACATTTCCACAGTTTTGATATCGTATCGGCCATGGTAAATCGCCCCACCACGGCCATCAATGCTCAGAAAGTCTCCTGCCCGTATCTCATGGCCACCTATACGACAACGAGACTCACTCTCCCACACTTGAAGCTCGGCACAGCCCACCACACACGTCTTTTCTAGCTGGTAAGCGACGATGGCCGCATGGGAGGCGGCTCCACCCCTGGCGCTGAGAATGGCATCTGCTGCCGAGATCTCTGTTATGTCGTCTGGCACGGTATCAGACCGTATCAGAATCAAAGGGTCGCTCGGATGCTTATGGCGATAGTGCTCAATCTCTTCCAGGTCAAAAACCGCTCGCCCACTCAACGCACCCCCGCTCACCCCGATGCCGTTGCCCAGGTAAGCCTTTTCTTGCTTGATGCTCGGGGCGAAAACCGAGTAACTCCTTCTGGCGCGAAGTGCCATGTCCCTTGATTGTAAGATAAAAAGTCCCTCCTCAGTGTCGCTTTGGCAGGTGAATTCAATCTCTTGGGGTCCCCAGCCCTGCTCGTAGATGAGTTTCTCAGCGATTTCGTTGAGCCTGGCAAAGAGTTGGGGAAACAGACTTTCAAAAGAAGTCTCCTCGTTACGTCCGTTTTCCCGTCTCTGCTCCTCTGAAAGCGGCAGGGTCTGCACCAACCCTCCCACCACATCCTCTCCTTGGTTGCCGAGGGTGAAATCACCCCACAGACTAATGCGGTCATCTGTACTTTTTGGATTGTGAGTAAAGGCAACACCCGATCCCGAATCAGTGTCAAGGTTACCATAGATCATGGCCTGGACGGTTACTGCCGTACCCCAATTGTCCGAAATACCCATGATTTCCCGATATTTTCTGGCCTTCTGACTATACCATGACCGCATGACTTGATATATTGCGATCTGCAGTTGCTCGTCGGGATTGTCTGGCACGGACACTCCTCGCTCCTCCAGGGTCTGTCGATAGGCCCTCACCACCTCGCGAATCTCCTCAGTGCTGAACTCCCGTTTAAGCATCCGATGGTAACGCGCTTTATAACCGTGCATGATGGCGTCAAAGACGTCACGCTCTATATCAAAAGACATGCCCCAGGACTGAAGGAAGCGTCGATAGCAATCCCAGGCGAACCAAGGCTCACCAGTTTCTTGGATGAGTCCTTCAACAATCTCCTCGTTAATTCCCACATTCAAGAAGGTAATCATCATTCCGGGCATAGATATGGCTGCACCACTGCGCACAGACAGGAGCAGTGGTCTGGAGGGAGAGCCGAATATAGCTCCGGTGGCTGCTTCAAGGTAGGTCTTCTGCTCATTCACCCGGTGCAGGAAGTCCTCGTTTGAGGCACAGTAATCGCTGCAGACCTGCTGGCAACGAAAAAACTCAGTGGTCACGATAAAACCGGGTGGTACAGGAATACCTTGATCTGCCAGGAGTACAAGGTTGTACCCCTTGTTGCCCAGGTGTATGAGATCGTGGGTCGCAGGATTCAACTCGTGAATGGGAGAGATCGCTTGGTGGGGATCATAGCTCATTAATAGGTCCAGGTGGCTAGAGGACAGTTCCTCTTTTTGTATGTTCAAAGTGTTGAGAATGCGACTTACAAAAGTGTCGAGGCTCTGCAGCCCCAAGGTCCCCGCCACCAGATTCCTCAGAAAGGTTTCCGAGACCTTA
>PPDG01000032.1 GCA_002899795.1 Desulfobacteraceae bacterium
AAAACGCTGCTGTGGCTCCTCAATCCTAAGAAGGGTGCAAAATCCGGCCACAGAAATCAGAAATGAGATGAATATACTGGCACAGCCGACAAGATGAATGATCCGGGCAGGAAGCCGCCTACCCAACAGTCCATTGATCACCGCCCCAGCTAGGGGAAGGCAAGGAATGAGCCAGAGGAGACTCTTCATATGCTGCGGATTAATTAAGTTGACCATGGTTCTCTGAGAGAAAGAACGTCCATTAAATCCGAATATCGAAACTGGGGACCCACCCGCAGGGTGGGGTGTCCGAAGGACAATATCGAAATCCGAAACAAATCCGAATGATCAAAATCCAAATGACCAAAACAAGAAATACTTAGGCATTTGCCTATATCCCTGTTTTGAGCATTGGAACATTGGAATTTTGAATTTGTTTCGTGCTTCGAAACTGGGAACCCGCCCGAAGGGTGGGAGTCCGAAGGACCAATTTCGAATTTCAGTTGCATTAAAATGACAACCTCTTTTTATGGTGAAATTATTTAGTCAATGACCAAACGATTAATGCTTAACCATGCAACTTTTTGAATTCATCCACATCAATGGTCTTCATTCTGCTATAGAGAGAAAGGACAATGGCCAAAGCCACGGCCACCTCGGCTGCGGCGATGGCAATGATGAATAAGGTGAAAACCTGACCACTGAGCAGGCTTGTCGTTTGAGAAGGTTCCAGAAATCGCGAAAAGGCAACAAAGTTGAGGCCGGCTCCATTCAGAACAAGTTCGATACCCATGAGGATGCCAATTGCGTTCCTTCTGGTAAGCACCGTGTACATACCCAGGCAGAAAAGAAGAGAACTTACAACCAGAAAACTTGGAAGGCTATACGGCACGACTATTCTCCTCCCACACTTCGCCTCACTATTAGAACCGCCCCAACCAATGCTACCAGGAGCAATACCGAGGCAACTTCAAAGGGAATGAGATACTTGCCCAGTAGCAGATCACCGATCGCCGCCGAGGTGGGCTGAGGCTCCCCTAGAACAAACGCCACAGGCCACAGGGACTTGGTTGATGTTAATATCAAGGCCACCAGCATGACTCCGGTTAGGACAGCAGCGAAGAGTTTACCGGGTAACTGGATGGACAGTGGTAATAACTTGCCCCTCTGGGTCATCATCACTCCGAATATGATCAGGATCAAAATGCCGCCGATGTATACAATCACCTGGACCACTCCGATGAAATCGGCACCCAGGAGCACGTAGAGGCCGGCTACCCCAAATAAGGTAATGAGCAAGGAGAAGGCGGCATGGACGATGTTACTGGAGAGAGCTACCCAGAAACAGGGAATTACCGTTAATAGTAAAAAGACATTGAAGATTATATCTTTCATGTTGGCCCATCCAATTGTGAGTGGCAAGCAACTCAGGTTTGGGGCATGAAGCATAGGGCATAGGGCCAAGGAAAAAAGTAATATCCGGCTAAACCTTATGCCTTATGCCTTGCGCCTTGAGCCTGGCGCCGTGTCCTTACTGACTACTGACTACTATCTATTGTTCTTTCTCCTCGCTTTTCGGTCTTTGCACCTTTTTCACTATGGCTTGCCGTTTGGCCACTTCGGCCAGCTGCAATCGTTCCAGATAAAGCTCAGGACTGATAAATTCCCTGATCAGAGTGCGGCATTCAAAAGTGGCCCCTTCAAACCTACGGGTGAAAAAAACAGCATCCGTGGGGCACACCTCCACGCAGAAGCCGCAAAACATGCATTTGGAGTAGTCAATTCTAAAGGTTGTCGGCGCCTTGCCCTTGCGTCCTTCAATCTTGACGCCTTTTACCCTGATTACATCAATGGGGCATTCCTGCGCACACAGAAGACAAGATATGCACTTGAGCTCGTCGTAGCCCAGCAGCCCCCGGTAGCGTTCCGGCAGCTGTGTATTGAGAGGGCCTTTGTAGATTTGCTGGCTGGCTCCAAGCAGGGGTTCAAAAGGTGGCTTCAGTTTCTTTTTGCTAGGGAGAGATGCATCCTTGGATCCACCACCGATGATGTCATGAGAGGGGTACTGTAGGGTCACCTTGCGCTCGAAGAAGGCTGTTTTGAAGGTAATCCACATACCCATAGAGATAGTGATGACACTCTCGTAGATGTTGCCGAAGTAACCTATTATACCTTTAATAATTTTCAACCTTCCCCCTCAGCCGTCAGCTAAAAAGCCACATCCAGAATCCTTGTCCAACCAGACAGACGAATCCCATAGGAGTAAGATATTTCCAGCACACCCCCATCAACTGATCTACTCGCAATCGGGGAAGGGTCCAGCGCCACCAGAGCACCACGAATGAGAGCAGCATGGCCTTGCCAAAAAAGACCAGAAACGGTAGCAGATACTGAAAGAACGCCCAGTAAATAGTGGAAAGGTAAGCGCGGAGCGGCAGGTGGAGGGCCAACACCAAGGCACCGCCAGCAAAGACAAGCCCCAACACCAGCAATTCGGAATGGAAGCGCACGAAGCGGCTACCGAAGAAAGCCCGCTTGCGGCGCACGTCCCAAACAAAAGCCCGCAACGCCTTCCAGGCCAGGAAGGTGGCAGCCAGTGCAACTAACAGCAAGAGCATTAAGACCTGAGGCCGGGCCATGAAACTACCAAAGCTTCGGCCCACTGGTCCCAATTCACCCACGTCCAGAAATGGAACCTGCCAGCCGCCGAGGAAACAGGTCACCGCCACTGCGGTGATCACGTAAATGTTGCCGAATTCAGCCGCGAAAAAAACGCCAAACCGCATAGCGCTGTACTCGATGTTGTAACCAGCCACCAGTTCGGACTCCGCCTCAGGAATGTCAAAGGGCACACGGTTGATCTCGGCAATGGCCGAGATGAAATAGATAAAGAAGGCCAAAAAACTGAAAGGACTACTGAAGATGAACCAGTGGTGAATGCCGCCAGCTTGAGCCCGAATAATTCCCTGCATACTCATGGTGCCGGCCATGAGCACCACCACTAGAATGGCCAGGGCATTGGGAATCTCGTAACTAACAATCTGGGCGGCTGAGCGCATACCGCCCAGCAGAGCAAACTTGTTGTTGGAGGCCCAGCCCGCCATGATCAGCCCAATCACAGTGAAGGAACCGGTGGCAAGTAAGTATAAAACCCCGACATTCAGGTCGCCTATGATCCATTTGGGCCCAAAAGGAATAACCACGAAGGACAGGGTGGTGCCTAAAAGGAGCAGATACGGGGCGAACTTGAAAATACTTCGGTCAGCAGCGGCGGGAATGATATCCTCTTTGAGAATGAGCTTGACGCCATCGGCCATGAATTGCACCAGGCCGTAAGGTCCCACCCGGTTGGGGCCCCTGCGCGCGTTGGTCCACCCCGCAACCTTTCTTTCGAAAAAGGTATAAAGGCCTGACATCACCCCAAAGAAATTCAGCACGATAAGACCACAGGTCAGCATCACTACCGCAGCCGTCGGCACATAGCCCAATTTCTGCAGGAAGGCGAATTGTCCAAAAAGATCGTTGACTAGGTTTTCCATGAGAATAAATGCCTAAAGTGAGCTAAAGTGCCTAAAATGTCTAAAATGAGGAATTCAAAAAGGGAAATTTAACTCCTCAATTCCTTCCGCATCGCCGTGTCTCCCCGTCCCCGCGTCTACACTGCCCGCTGCCCTCTGACCTCTATCCTCTCTCTCAATATTTCGCTGTACGCTCTGCGCCATGCGCTCTGCGCTTTACCGGTCCACCTCCGGTGCAACCACGTCCAGACTGGCAATGAGTGCTACCAAATCGGCCACCATGAGACCTGAGCCCAATTCTTCTACAATGCTCATTGCGGAAAAAGAACCGGTCCTAATTTTCAGCCGGTGCGGCCGAATTCCGCCTTGGCTTATCAAATAAAAACCCAATTCACCCCGGGGCGCCTCAGTGCGCACATAAATCTCTCCCGGCTCCACCTTCAGTTTTCTCTTCGACTTATTCAAATAGGGACCCTCGGGCATCTTGGCGATACACTGGCGCAGAATGCGCACGCTTTGCTCCATTTCCCAGATCCGGATCCAGTAGCGAGTGTAGCAGTCTCCCATCACCCCGAATTCGGAGGTTCCAATGGGAACATCGAATTCCAGATCTCCGTATACTGAATAGGGCTCATCTCTCCTCAGGTCCCAATCAATGCCAGAGGCCCGCAGATTGGGGCCCACGAGAGCGTAGTCAAGAG
Source organism: Desulfobacteraceae bacterium (assembly GCA_002899795.1). Classification (GTDB taxonomy): domain Bacteria; phylum Desulfobacterota; class Syntrophobacteria; order BM002; family BM002; genus BM002. The sequence goes on from PPDG01000032.1 coordinate 4,199, forward strand.
CCTGTTGCCGGCTAATTACCGCCACCCCCACCAGCCGCTCCTTGAAGATTTTGTTCTTGGATATGAACCGGTTGTATTGCTCCAGCCGCGGCTCAAAGTAGTCCAGAAAATGGCTCAACCGATCAAGAAACCCTTCAGGTAAATCGAAAACCACCCCGCCAAAGCGAATGTAGTTATAGGTAAGCCTTGCGCCGCACAGTTCCTCGAATAAATCATTGACCCATTCCCTCTCCCGTATCGTGTGAGTGAAGGGAGTCACCGCCCCGATGTCCATGGCAAAAGTGCCCACTGAGATCAGGTGGCTAATAATCCGATTCAGTTCAGCCACCAGAACCCGGATGTACTCGGCTCGTGGCGGCACTTCAATATCTGCCGCCTGCTCCACCGTGATGGCATAACCGAGGTTGCAGTTCATGGCGGCAAGGTAGTCAAGGCGATCGGTGTAAGGCATGAAATGAGCGTAGGGGAGCTGCTCGGCAATCTTCTCCAGCCCGCGATGCAGGTAACCTATATCCGGCCGGCACAGGTGGATCACCTCACCATCAGTGCGCAGGATGAAGCGCAGGACCCCATGGGTACTGGGGTGGTGTGGGCCCATGTTGAGGACCATTGTTTCCGTAGTTAAAAGCATCAACCGCTCTCCTCAGCCAATACTCCTTCTATTTCTTCCCGCGTAGTAGCTATGCCTCGATAGGCATCAGGTTCTTGATAGTCTTTCTGCAATGGGTGGCCTTCCCAGTCAGGGGGAAGGAGCAATCGGCGGAAATCATCATGGCCCACAAAATGGATGCCGAACATGTCATAGACCTCTCGTTCCATCCAGGCCGCGGCAGGCCAGATGCCGGATACTGAATCCACCCTCAAATAGAAATGGGGAAAGAATGCGGGGCGGTCCAACTTGACCTTGAGAATAAACTGGTGACGGTGCCTTAGTGAATAAAGGTGGTAGACCACCTCCATCTCGTCTTGTTCCCCCATGTTGTGTACACCGCTCAGACACATAAGGGTGTCAAAGGCGAGATGAGGGTCTCCCTTCATGTTGATGGCCAGCCGCCGCAGTTTTTCTTTGGGAATGACGAGATAGGGGTCTCCAGGCTGGTCGTCGACCCAGACCAGATCAGCCTCACCAATGATGTTCTTGATCCTTTCGAGGATACTTTGTGCTTCCACTATGGACTCTTCACCAGGAATCGTTCGGTGCGAATTTTCTCTTGGAGCTTCAAAATGCCTTCCGTGAGCGCCTCAGGCCTGGGCGGACAGCCGGGGACATAGACGTCCACGGGTACTATTTTGTCCACTCCTTTGACTACCGAGTAGGAGAGTTGAAAAAGGCCGCCGCAATTGGCGCAACTGCCCATGGCAATTACATATTTGGGTTCAGCCATCTGATCATAAAGGAGCCGGAGCCTAGAGGCCATTTTATAGGTGAGGGTTCCGGCCACGATCATCAAGTCAGACTGCCTGGGAGTGGGACGAGGCACTGAACCTATGCGATCAATGTCAGTGCGCGGCCCGCCGGTCTGCATCAGTTCGATGCCACAGCAGGCCAGGCCGAAGAGAAGGTACCAGACCGAGGAGAGTCTGAACCAGTTAAGGGCTCTATCCACTGTGGTAAAAGCAGCGCCAAAAAAGCCCTCAGAAGGCATTTTGTTGTGAAGATGGATCATCTCCGTTCTCCCTTAGCCCGGATATTCCATGAATTGCTGTCGCGAGACCACGAAGATGGTCGTGCCACTTGGCAACCGCAGGGTGTTGGTTCCGAGGCGCACCTAAACGGTACGTCGCAGGGTCCGCCTGTCCTGAGCGAAGTCGAAGGAACACCCGAGGACGCCGGGAAGGACGGCCATATCCGCGGTCGCAGCAGGTGATTCATGGAATATCCGGGCTGTTCGATTCTGGATGACATATACAGGTGTTGGCTAAAACAGAATGGGTTTCTCTTCTTCCAGCACCACTCCCTCTTCCAACTCCTCAGATACTTCCTTGGTCCACTTAAGGTCACCTCGGTTCCACATATAGATCAAACCTAAAAACAGGATTCCCACAAAAACCGTAATTTCGATGAGGGCAAACAAACCGCTGCCAGCCTTTAGCCACTTGTCGTAAACAGAGATACAAGGAAAGACTAACACCAATTCGATGTCGAAAATGAGGAACGCCAACGCCACCGCATAGAACCTGAAGTTAAAGAGTATCCAGGCTGAGCCCACTGGCCGCTCGCCGCATTCATAGGTGGTGAACTTGTCGGGGACGTCCGAAACTCTGGGGGCAAGCAATCTGGAAACTGTAATGATCACGAATGTCATTAACAGCCCCAGAATGATAAAGATAAAAACGTTGGCAAAGTCAAAAAACACAGTACTCCCCTTGCCTCACCAAGTAGCTTTGGCTACCAAATCTCGCGAGGACCCAGCAGTTCCCAAAATCTTCCGTAGTTTGCTCTTGTGGTCATGCCCATAATGTAGGCGGACACGGGGGAAGAGAGGAATTCCAATAAAACCATATGTCGAATATATACTGACCAGATAGGAATAACACAAATTAATACGGGTCGCAACTGGTAGAACAGGAAAACGAAGATACCGGCCAGCGAGAATCAGGGCGGAGTCAATCCGGGTGATAGTGCGAACTCGAGCAGGAGAACCAAAAGAATCCAAGAAATTTTAACCGATATCCCTGTCAAAAGCAAAGAGAAACCCAGCCGAGATCACCATATTTAACTACCCCAATATTTTGACCCGTTGCTGCACAAATAACATTCTTGACCGCATTCATTTGCCAATCTTTCCTTTTTCTGTTGTATCCTTTATTGTTCTTTTCCATACTCAACTTTCGGCTTCTCAAATGAAACTGGATGTGATTTAGATGGTTGATCTTTAGACTACCTAGCCCGGATATTTCATGAATT
>PPDG01000338.1 GCA_002899795.1 Desulfobacteraceae bacterium
CTGGAATCAGATGGTGGGGTCTCTAGCCCGCCATCTGTTGCCTTCCTTTACTACTTAATGCCGTGGATCATGATCAACACCGGGGCACTCACCAGAGAAACCACTGAGACCAGCTTGATCAGGATGTTCATAGTGGGTCCGGAGGTATCCTTAAAAGGATCGCCCACGGTATCGCCCACCACTGCGGCCTTGTGATTGTCGGAGCCCTTGCCGCCGTAGTGGCCTTCCTCGATGTACTTCTTGGCGTTGTCCCAGGCGCCGCCACCGTTGGACATGAACAGGGCCATACAGACACCGGTTGCCGTGCAGCCCACCAGCACGCCGCCCAGGGCCTTGGGGCCGATGAGCAACCCCACCGCCAGGGGAGTGGCCACACCGACGAGGCCCGGCAGCATCATGCGTTTGAGCGCACCCTTGGTGGCAATGTCCACACAAGTGGACGGGTCAGGCTTGCCCTCGCCCTCCATCAGTCCGGGGATCTCCCGGAACTGGCGGCGGATCTCTTCCACCATGTCAAAGGCACACGTACCCACCGCGGTCATGGTCAGTGACGCTACCATAAAGGGCACAATGGAGCCGATCAATACACCGATGATTACATAGGGATTGGTGATGTTGATCACCTCGAGGCCCACCGCTTGCGTATAGGCGACAAACAGGGACACCGCGGTCAGCGCCGCGGCGCCGATGGCAAAGCCCTTGCCGATGGCTGCGGTCGTGTTACCCAGGGCATCCAGGGTGTCGGTGATCTTGCGGGTCTCCGGTCCCAGACCGGCCATCTCGGAGATGCCGCCGGCATTGACAGCAATGGGGCCGTAAGCGTCCACCGTCATAGTGGCGCCCACGGTGGACAGCATGCCCACGGCAGAGATGCCGATGCCATAGACTCCGCCAGTTTTGTAAGCGATGAAGGTGGCCAAGCAGATGCCGAGGACGGGCAGGGCCGTGCTCTCCATGCCAATGGCCAGGCCGGAGATGATCACCGTGGCCGGTCCGGTCTCGGTCTGGGCGGCGATTTTCTTCACCGGGCCCATGGAGGTGTAGTACTCGGCTATCAGCCCAATGGCAATGCCGCAGAACAGGCCGGAAATCACCGCATAGAACACGCCGGTGGGCAGGCCCAAGGTTTTAACAATGTAATAGGTGACCGCAATGAGAATGGCCGCCGCCACAAAGGTGGTGTAGCGCAGGGCTGCCTGGGGTGAAATTTTCTGGAAAACCTTGATGGACATTATCCCGAAGAAAGATGCCACCAGACCTCCCATGACCACCAGCAGAGGGCACACCATGTAAGCGGAGCGCAGCTTTTCGCTCTCAGCCGGTATCACCATGGTGGCAGCAATGGCGATGGTGGCAATAATCGCGCCCACGTAAGACTCGAAGATGTCGGCGCCCATGCCGGCGATGTCACCCACATTGTCGCCCACCAGGTCGGCGATAACACCCGGGTTTCTGGGGTCATCCTCGGGAATGCCGGCCTCCACTTTACCCACCAGGTCGGCGCCCACGTCAGCCGCCTTGGTGTAAATGCCGCCGCCCATACGGGCAAAAAGCGCGATGGAGCTGGCGCCCATGGCGAAGCCGTTGATGATGTTGGCGGTTGCCGGGTTATGGCCGACAAAATAGTACCAGATGCCCACGCCGATGAGGCCCAGGCTGGCTACCGCCACCCCCATGACCGCGCCGCCGAAGTAGGAGACGTTCAGGGCTTTCTCCATACCAAACTCGTTGGCGGCCGCGGCCGTGCGCGAATTGGCCCGGGTGGCGGCGGTCATGCCGGAAAAACCGGCGAGGCCGGAACAGACAGCGCCGGTAAAGAAGGCCACCGCAGTCTGCCAGTTGATGCCCCACCACAGAAGCGCGAAAACCACGGCAATAAAGATCACCAGGATGGAGTATTCCCTTTTCAGGAATGCCATGGCGCCTTCGTGAATCATGTCCTCGAGTTCTATCATGGTTTCGTTGCCTCTGGCAAAGGACTTGACGTAGGCGAACAGGAAATAAGCGAAGATCGCCCCGGCAACGCCAAAGAACGGTGCATAGTTTACCCAGTTTTCCATACCTGTTTCCTCCCCGTACTTTGTGCTAAAAGTAACGTATTAAAGGTTTAAAAAAAAGACCAAACTGCGAATCAGGGGGAACGATCAGCGTTGAATACGGTCATGGCCTTTGCCAGTCCATCAGCGAAGGTGGCAGTGACAGCCTCAGCAGCGTCCTACACCATCTCGACCACCTGGCCCCTCTGGTCCTCGTACCAGGGGCTCAGTACATAGTCCTCAACGGTTTCGCTGAATCTCGGCCTGCCAGTTCCCACCTTCACCCTGACGTAACGGTCTTCCTTCAGGGTGTCGTGAATGGACTGTACCCCGCGGTGCCCGCCGGCGCCCCCGCCGCGCACAATCTTTATGCTGCCGAAATCCACGTCCAGATCATCGTGGATTACCAGCAAGTCTTGCACCGCGAGTTTGTAGTAAGCCATGAGGGCAGCGACCGCCTGGCCACTCCGATTCATGAACGTCTGGGGTTTGGCCAGAATCACCTGGCGGCCGGCGATATCGCCAGCACCCCAGAGGCTGTGAAACCGCTCCCTCGTAACCATAATGGAGTGGGCCCCGGCCAACCGATCCACCACCATGAAACCTACATTGTGACGAGTGTGCTGGTAGGTCTTCCCCGGATTTCCCAGTCCCACCACGAGATACACAGGCTTGCTCCATGGCCGTGTAATCGGCCATCACCGTCGGCTATTCTTGATCCCCCTCCTCCTTGGTTTCAGCTTCCGCTTCTTCATCCACCTCCTCTCCTTCTTCCTCTTCCTCTAGAACTTCTGGTTCTATTTCTTCAACCTTCGTGGGCGGTACCACGGAGGCAATGGTAAGCTCATCCTCGGCCAAGACCTCTACCCCTTCCGGAATCTCCAGGTCACTCACATGCAAAGAATCCCCGATGGCGAGAGCGGTGACCTCCAATTCGAAGGCCTCAGGTATTCGATCCGGCAGGCACGAGATTTCAAGAGTTCTACTCACCTGCTGGAGAATGCCACCTTCGTCGGATACACCAACGGCCGTCCCGGTCAACGTTATCGGCACTTCAACGGATATCTTCTTGTCCATGGAAATGGCATATAAATCCACGTGCAGAATGTTCTGCTTGACTGGATCCACCTGGATTTCTTTAATCATGGCCCGATGGCTTTGGGTGGACTTTCCATCTTCGATATTGAGGTCAATGAGTATATTCTCGCCCGCCCCGGTGGTAATGAGTTTCTCCAAATCCTTCGATTGCAGAATCAGAGGTATGGGATCGACCTCGGGACCATAGAATACTGCTGGTATCAAGGCCTGACGCCGCAGGGAGCGGGCCACACCTTTGCCGGTTTCTGTTCGTGATTGCGCAGCTAGCGCTACCGTTGTCATGTTTCCTCCTCTATTCTTCGTCAATTAGTCAATTAGCAAATTGGTCAAATGGTGGAACTATAACCAATTGGATTAACTAATCAACTAATTCTCCAATTGACTAAACAAAAAGCGAACTCACCGAGTCATTCAGATGGGTCCGCTTAATGGCCTCACCGAGAAGGTTAGCTACGGTGAGAACCTTGATCTTCTTGCAACCCTTGGTCTCGGGCTGCAGGGGGATGCTGTCAGTGACAATTAAGTTCTCGATTGCAGATTCTTCAATCCTCCCAATTGCATTGCCGGAGAGCACCGCATGGGTGCAGCAGGCATTAATTGAGAGAGCGCCGTTTTCGGCCAGAGCCTTGGCCGCCTCGGTGAGGGTTCCCCCTGTGTCTACCATGTCATCCAAAATGATGGCCGCCTTCCCCTCGACTTCACCAACGATGTGCATGGCCTTCACCTTCTGGTCTTCATCCCGGCGTTTATCGATAATGGCCAGGCTGGCATGCAGCCTCTTGGCAAAGGCACGAGCCCTTTCCACGCCGCCGGCGTCCGGAGAGACAACGACCAATTCACCGTTAAAGTACTGTCTGATGTACTCCAGCAGCACGGGTGCAGCGAAGAGGTTGTCAACCGGAATGTCGAAAAATCCCTGAATCTGATTGGCGTGCAAGTCCAAACAGATCACCCGATGCCCACCGGCCACGGTGATCAGGTCGGCAACCAATTTGGCGCTGATGGGCACCCTGGGTAGCACCTTTGTATCCTGGCGGGCGTAACCATAGTAGGGTAAAACCGCGGTGATTCTCCACGCTGACGCCCGCTTGAGCGCATCCATGAGCACTAACAATTCCATAAGATTATGGTTCACCGGTGAGCAGGTGGATTGCATCACGAAAACGTCCCTGCCACGCACGTTCTCACCAATTTCAACCATAATCTCACCGTCGCTGAAGGTCTGAACTACTGCCTTACCCTGGGGAATCTGAAGATGTTGGCAGATCTTAGCCGTCAGCTCCGGATTGGAATTACCGCCAAAAAGTTTCAGTCGGTCCAACATAAAGAAAAACCAAAATCCAGTATTTCCAGACCGGTCACAAGGTTAAAAATGAAACCACAGAAACCAGAGAGCAGCTGAGATGCCAATAAATTCGACATCCTATGCCTTTCGTGTTCTCTGTGCTAAACCCCCGTGATCAAGCACGGGATATTGCTTACACAACCTTGCTGGTCAGCAGACTTGTAGTGTCCAAAGTGTGTGCAACAGAGCTGGTGATATCATCCCGGTGGCAGAGCAAATCATGGGCGGCAGCAGCCTCTTTCTCTGAGCCAAACAGGCCAACCAGAGTGGGGCCACTCCCTGTCATTGCTACTGCCCTGGCACCAGCTGTCAGCAGTGTTTTTTTCAAATCATGGAGCTGTGGATGGTGACCAAAAACCAGTGGTTCAAAATCATTGGCCAGCACAGGTAGCATATCCTCCAGGGTCAGCTGTCGCCGGTCCAAGAGTCTCTGGTGGGAAGTGGTCATTTCTCCCGCAGAAGTGTCTCCAAGAATGTTGAATTTAGACCCATTTGGACCGGTTGTCAATGTCAAATTCTCGTAAGCCCAACGGGTTGAAACCTGAAAATGGGGGTGCATCAGCACTGTCCAGAATGTCGGCACATTGTTTATGGGAGTGAGGCGATCACCGATCCCTTCGGCCATTGCCCACTGCCCCAAAAGAAAGAATGGCACGTCTGCTCCCAGCTTCACTGCCAGTGGGTGCAGGTCCGGAACCGCCAATGGACTACCCAGAAGTTGATTAACTGCAAGCAGGGTTGTGGCCGCATCACTACTGCCACCTCCAAGTCCCGCGCCCACCGGAATACTCTTTTTCAGCTCGATCCGTACTCCCTCATCTCGCTGGCATGCATCCAGGACAAGCTGAGCCGCACGGTACACCAGGTTCTGTGCGTCTGTTGGCAGATCGCTGTTTGGGCACCTTAATTCGACACCCCGTGAGCCCAGCTCGAGCCTCAGTTCATCATAAAGGCTCACCGGAACCATGAGTGACAGCAAATTGTGGTAGCCGTCCGGACGCTTGCCAAGGACCCGCAAGCCTAGATTAATCTTGGCAGGAGCCCCGGCAGTGATCACGGCAGCACTACTTGGCTTTTTGGACATAGCGCAGCCGCAAATCGTAAAGGATGTGCTTGACTAGGTTCTCTTCATCCGAGGTGAGGTTCCCTCGGGTTTTCTCTTCCAGCATCGCGATCAGATCAATGGTCTGTTTGGCCATGACCAGGTCTTCCTGCTGCTTGCCCGTGGCCGGATCAGGGACCTCGCCCAAATGAAGCAAAGTCGAGGTATTGAGGGAAAAGATGAAAGTGGAAAAGTTGATCTCCGGAAACGGCATTTGTTCGGCTTGCTCTGCCGCCGCTTCGGGCTCGGCTTTTTCTTCCTCCTCGGTCTCGGGTTCTGGACGTTCATCCTTTTCTTCGGCCGGAGTTTCCTCCTTGGGCTCGCCCTCTTCGGTAAAGCGACGGCGATCCTTTATCACAAAACCTTTGCCTTCAATTTCTTCATCAGACATTGTACCACCACCCCTCTGGTCTCAATTTAGAAAGTCCTGGCAACTATTTGGCCTCTTGTCCCACACCCACTGTCCATTGTCACCAAGGCGGTGACAATGCATGCAACGAGAAGTTCGATCGAGGCTCACTCAAATAAGTATAACACACAAACAATACCGTTTCGGCAAGCTTTGCGGGAGGGGATCAACCCCTCCCCTCCATTGATTTTGAAAGCCAGGTGGGCGTAGGGGCGGGGTTTACCTGCCCGCTCGTGCCTTGCGTGGCAGGCGGGCCCCCGCCCGTGAAATCTCTTGCTCCGCGCCACCGCGTCAGTCTTTTCAGAGTTTCAACTTCTGGACAAATGTGACGTTCGGCAAGCCGATCAACTCTTGTTGGACCTCCGTTGGTACCGGGGTATCGGTTCGCATCATGATAATGTTCTGGCCCTGCTCAATGACCTGACCCACATCCATGGTGGCGATGTTTATCCGGTGGGCTCCGAGACAGGTGCCAATAGCGCCTATGGTGCCGGGAGTGTCTATATTGTAAATGAGCAAGAGATGACCCTCAAGGGGTGCCTCCAGACGGAAATCATTTATCCGGACGAGGCGCGGGTCTTGTTTGCCGAAAGTGGTCCCGGAGGCCATGTTCTCGTGCTCAGTTGTTTTCATCCTGACCGAAATCAGGCTGGTAAAATCCTCCGCCTCACTACGCTTGGACTCTCTAATTCTTATGTCTCTTTCCTTGGCAAGCATTGGGGCGTTGACGAAGTTCACCTCATCACCGAGGCTCGGGGTGAGCACTCCTTTCATAAGGGATACACTGAGGGGTACCGTATCAAGAGTGGCCAGTTCACCAATGAAATCAACCGCCACTTCCAGAATACCACCTTTGGTGATTTGGCCCAATAAACTGCCCAGTCTTTCAGCCAGGGTCAGATAGGGTCGAAGTCTGGTCAGTACCTCCCCGTCCAGGGATGGTACATTCACCGCGTTGCGAACGGTGCCGGCCTGGAGGTAGTCTATGATCTGGCTGGCCACCGCCACCGCCACGTTCTCCTGGGCCTCATCGGTAGAGGCGCCGAGATGAGGGGTGGCTATGACGTTGTCCAGGGCAAGCAAGGGGTTGTCCTCCGGAGGCTCCTTCTCGAA
>PPDG01000163.1 GCA_002899795.1 Desulfobacteraceae bacterium
ACTGTAGCGGAGCAGGAAGATCAGCCAGAAGAGATCCCGGCGACCGCTGGAGAAGAGGCTGAGGTCCAAGAGGTTGCAGAGCAAACCGCGGAAACTGTAGCGGAGCAGGAAGATCAGTCAGAAGAGATCGAGGCGACCGCTGGAGAAGAGGCTGAAGTCCAAGAGGTTGCAGAGCAAACTGCGGAAACTGTAGCGGAGCAGGAAGATCTTGGGCAAGAGACGGTGACTTCTATCGAGCAGCTAGAAGATCAGGACCAGGTGCTCACAGAGGAATCCTTCGAGGCGCTTTACGAAGAAAGCCTCAAAAGCATCAAGGAAGGCGAGGTAGTGCGCGGTAGCATTATCCAGGTGACCGACGATTATGTAATGGTGGATATAGGCTACAAGTCTGAAGGTCAGATATCCGTCGCTGAATTCAAGGATGAAGAGGGCAAGGTAAGTGCCAAGGTAGGTGATGAGGTTGATGTTCTTCTTGAATCTCACGAAGACGAAAACGGCGAAATTGTTCTTTCCAAAGAGAAAGCCGCAAAGATAAAGGTATGGGACGACATTAGCGATGTCTATCAAGAGGAAGGGGTCATTGAAGGCCGGATTGTTTCGAAGGTCAAAGGTGGACTCTCCGTCGACATTGGCGTGCAAGCTTTTCTACCTGGATCCCAGGTGGATCTCCGGCCGGTTCGCAATCTTGACAGTCTCATTGGACAGCAGTTTCAGTTCAAGATTTTGAAATACAATAAGAAAAGGCGTAACGTAGTACTCTCACGCAGGGTACTTCTGGAGAAAGAAAGAGAGTCACTCAAGACTGATACTTTGGATAAACTGGAAGAGGGTAAAGTCCTTGAGGGTATTGTAAAAAACATCACCGAGTACGGCATGTTTGTGGACCTCGGTGGAATTGATGGTTTGCTGCATATCACGGACATGAGTTGGGGTCGAGTCGGGCACCCGTCAGAGATGTGTTCGATAGGCGATACCATCGATGTCATGGTATTGAGCTTTGATCCAGAAAAAGAACGGGTTTCTTTGGGTCTAAAACAGCTATCAGAAGATCCATGGACTACAGTTGACGAGAGATATCCAGTGAGTCACCGGGTAACGGGACGCGTTGTGAGTCTGACTGATTATGGTGCTTTTGTGGAACTTGAGCCGGGTATAGAAGGACTGATCCATGTCTCCGAAATGTCCTGGACCGCGAAAATTCGCCACCCATCTAAGGTCGTAGCACAGGGCGACATGGTCGAAGCAGTGGTTCTCAATCTGAACAAAGAAAACAAACGGATTAGCCTGGGTATGAAACAGGTAGAGCCCAATCCATGGGACGTCATTGGAGAGAAGTACCCTGTGGGCACCACTATTCAGGGAAAGATCAAGAATATTACCGACTTTGGACTTTTTATTGGTATCGATGAAGGCATAGATGGTCTCGTGCACATCTCAGATCTTTCCTGGACCAAGCGAATTAAACACCCTTCAGAACTTTTCAAGAAGGCAGAGGAGATACAGGCTATAGTCCTCAATATTGATAAAGAAAATGAACGGTTTTCTCTGGGGGTAAAACAACTAAGCCCTGATCCATGGGAAGAAATCCCGGAGCGATATCCAGTTGGGAACTCAGTTGTCGGTACGGTGACCAACGTAACAGATTTTGGCCTTTTCGTTGAAATAGAGGAAGGAATTGAGGGGTTAGTACACGTCTCTGAAATCAGCAAGGAGAAAATCAAGACACCTGTCGGACTTTTCCAAGAGGGTCAGGAGGTAACCGCCAAGGTAGTCAACATAGGCAAAGAAGAGCGCAAGATCGGGCTTTCCCTCAAGAGGTTGGACGACGATGAAGAAAAGACCCAGTACTATGAGTATGTAGATAGCCCCAAAGCGGCAACCTCAAATCTTGGCCAGCTGTTAAAGGAAGAGTTGGAAGGACGTACCGATAACTTCTTGGGAGGGGATGATAAAGAATAAGTAGTTTCCATCCAGGGTGCCTGTTCAGACACCGGCCGGATCCAGACTGGGAGGCAGTAAGGTGCGCAAACGTTCCGTCTTTTTGGCGGCAAGCGTTTTAATCTTGATCCTCGTTGTCATCTTTGGCAGCATTGCTTGGTTTTCGCACCTGCGTGGCGGTGATGCAGGACTGATGTTTGGCGAAAAAGTTGCAGTCCTAGAAATTAAGGGTGTCATAGCCGACTCCCAACCAACCATAGAGCAACTAGCCACATTCAGAAAAGATTCCTCTGTAAAAGCTGTGGTGGTAAGGATTGAGTCTCCCGGCGGTGGTGTGAGTCCTTCGCAGGAGCTCTACCAGGAAGTAGGCCGGACGAGACGAGAGAAACCGGTGGTGGTTTCCATGGGTTCTATTGCCGCTTCCGGGGGTTACTATATTGCCTCTGCAGCCCAAAAGATCTATGCCAATCCAGGTACCATAACTGGCAGTATCGGGGTAATTCTCCAATTTACCAATTTCGAGGAACTCCTCAACAAAATCGGCTTTCGAATGGAGATTGTAAAGAGCGGTAAATTCAAGGACGTGGGGAATCCCTCGCGGGAGATGACTCCCGAAGAACGCGCCTATCTGCAGACAATGATTGACAATGTCCACCAGCAATTTGTTCGGGACGTGGCGCGAGGACGGCGCATGCAGGAAGAGGAAGTCCGTGAGGTCGCCGACGGTCGCATTTTTACTGGGGAACAGGCCAAAGAGCTGGGACTGGTGGATGAATTGGGGAATCTTAGGGACGCAATAAATGCTGCTGCCAAGCTGGCTGGCATTGAGGGTGAGCCGAAAATCGTTTATCCCGAAAAGGAAAAACGCTCTGTTGTGGATTATCTATTTAATCGGGTAACAGAAAAGCTCGCCGATAACATACAAGAATACATGGGCCTTCTCCTACTTCCTCCACTTCCGGGGGAACCTAATCTTTCCTAATAGCAGATCCTGCTGTACTCCGTTTCAGATTTAAGCACGCAGACCCAGGAGGACAAATCCGCAATCCGCGTCCCCAATCCACAATTAAAGGAAGACGTCCACGTCTCCCAGGCCTTCTCGGATAATCTCCGGAAAGTCGTCTATCAGGGAGACAACACTGGAAGGCTTAGAAGGAACAGGGCCGCCATCTACAATGAGATCGAGGGCATGACCCAATCGTTCCTCAATTTCAATGAGAGACTCCAGGATGATACCATCGGGACCCGTGGCACTTGTACTGAGTATAGGATGTCCTAGCTCCTGGACGATAGCCAGGCAAATGGCATGATCTGGAACCCTGATCCCAGCTGTTTTACGTTTGGTTAGCATGATTTTTGGCACTAGCCGGGAGCCTTTTAGAATAAAAGTATAAGGTCCGGGAAGAAGGCGCTTCATTGTCTTGTAGGCGTAGTTGGTAACCTGAGCGTATTGGCTGATGTTTTTGAAGTCCGAACAGATAAAGCTGAAAGGTTTGTGTTTCGATCGACGTTTCAACTGATAAACACGGGCAATGGCGTTCTTGTTGAAAATATCGCAGCCAATACCGTAATACGTGTCAGTTGGATAAGCAATAACTCCACCGTTGAGGAGGATTTCCACTGCCCTACGAATGAACCGTTTCTGTGGATTGTGAGGGTTTATCTCCAAGATGATCATTTAGTTCCCTTTGCAAGCTAGCTAGTTTCCATCCACAAATGGCCCCCGGAAGACGCTAGCTAGGTTGGTGAGAAAGGTTCTGAAAATGCTCCAGCGAGCGCATTCCCCGTCCCGCCCAGGCGGGACTGCGGGGTTAGCGAGCGAGCTACAATAAAATGGTATAAATACCTTACATTTCGAATCCCGCTTCAGCGGGACTGCAGCAAGCTGCAGGGAATCTTCAATTCCTCTATTTTCTCAGAACAAAACGTCAATAACAAGAGGCCCTCAAAAGAATAGCTGAGGCTGGGTGCTAGGCAGTAGAGACTAGACACTAGACACCAAGCGCTGGACACAAGATGCTAAGCATAGAAACTGAAATAGTTCAAACTGTTAGGTGCTTAGACATCTATCAGGGATCTTAGGTGTCAGGTGTCGGGTGTCAGGTGTCAGGGAAGAAAAACAAAAAACCTGAAACCTGAAACCTGAAACCTCTCATTTCGTTAACGGATCCGTTTCGGCCACTCAGAATCAAAGGAGGCAAGCCACCGTTTTATTGCTTCCTTGAGGATTGCGTAATAAGCCTTGGAAGAGCCGAAAAACCTACGACCGAACCAATAGTTTATTTCCAATAACAGGGGTTGATCTGACATATCATTTTTGTCAAACATTACATCAATGCCAGCCAGGTTAATCCCAGTATGCTGGCAAAGGCGGTGGGCTATGTTTTCGGCTTTCTTTAAGAGGTTGAGGTCTGAATGCTGGTCGATGATTCCGCCCGCACTTATATTAGTGAGAAATTGCTGTGGGTCACTTTGCACCCGCCAGTAGCTTGACAGCCGGTCGTGAAGGATCACAACACGTACATCGCGGCCGCCGTGGTCAATCCACTGCTGGATAATGAATCCCTGTGTTCCACTATTCTCCATGGCCCTGAACTGTTCAAGATAGGTTTGGAGTTGCTCCAGATCATGGATTTTAAAAACCATCTGACCTTCGCCACTGTAATTTCCCTTCAGAACAAAGGGAAAAGAGGAAGGAAAGCGAGCCCGCTCAGGTGGAAATCGCTTCAGGTAGTCGGCCACGCTGCTAAATATTAAGGTTTCAGGATGTGGAATCCCCACGGTGCGGAAGAGTAGGGTGTCACCAGTCTTCCCCGGGTGTCTAAAGCGCTGGTCGTAATTTGGGAAAACCCGCGAACAATAGTGGAGAGAGAGGTCATAAAGATCCTGTCTCACCCCTTGGGGGAGGATGACAGCATCGGCCCGCTTAATCAGCGTTTTTTCCTCTGATCCTGGGGCTCTGCCGGCAACAATTACATTGACATCAGCATCGATACACGGATGGAAGGAAAGGATCATATACTCAGAATCCTTTTCGGATTGGATTAACCTATTTCATTTACCATGAAGTATGCGGTGGAGGAAAGCGCAGAAAACGCATATTATAGGGTGGACTTAAGCAGTCAAGAGGGGCAGGGGCCATTCCCGCTTACTTTTTGGAGTGTGGGGTATCGCGTCGTAGTAATATGTATTAAAAGGTAAACCATGAAAGACGCTAGCAAGATCCCGGTGCGACTTCTGGCGACCACTCCGAGGGGAGAAGTTCATCTCGGTGCGAAAAGTAGGGCAACGCATCTGCCCGCAGGCCCGCAAAGCGCAGAGGGACACTCTGAATTACGCTACGGACCCTATCTAGGGGCAGTGCATTACTTGCTCCTGAGGAACAACTGCCAGAAGATACTGGCGGCTTTGGCTCACCGACTGGGCCGACCCGTAAAGCTCAAGGAGGTTGATGCCATTGAGATTCGGACAGAAAAACATGGCGCTTTCTATCACGTGGCCCGAGCCGATTTGAGCGTTTATGGACAGATAGTTTCATTCGCAGTGAACGTGGCGGTGTCCGATGCAACCAGAGCCCAATTGGAACGTGACTTCAACCTTTTGTATAGCTTAACAAGACGATATAATTATAAATTTTTGCCTCAGGTATACTTCAAAGGTGCAGGCATTTATCGGGAACCCGGTAAGCCACTGCGCTGGCTTCACATGTTTGTGGCGGAGTGGTTCCGGGACTACCACGAATTCCACCTGCATCGAGACGAATCAGATGGTTCCAGTCGGATGCTTTTGTGGGACCTGGGTCGTGGATCACGCTATTTATCCAAACACCAGTGTGTGGGGCTCTACCGGCGGGGGGCGAAAATCCTAACTCTCTACTACAATTGGAATAATTTCAAGCAGATATACCCGTGGCATCACGCGGCCGGTGACTTTATTCTGAAGGAAATGGGAGATACGGTAGATCTCCGTTTGGTTATGGTAAGGGAATATGCAGCAGTGGTAGATTTCACCACCAACAAGAAGGCTGGCAAGCTCTTAGCTCTCATACTCTTCTTCCTGCACTTAACTATTCAAATGCGAATCGATCGACTGGATGGGGTGGGTGATGTGGTTTGGGCTGAAGATTACTGCTTGGAAGGTGTGGTGCCAGGCTTTCTTGAAGGACTCACAGAGGGGGAGGGGAGGCGCAGGAGAGGAATGCCGTCAGCTTTGGAAATTCATGCCCTGCTCCGGAACTTTACCGGTGAGGAATGGTTGCAGTTTCTGGTTGAATTGCTAGGAATTTACAATTTTTCTCAGGAAGAGCTATCTCTCATCCGTGATCATGGCGATGGACACATAGATCGTTTACAGCAGGTGCTGGCAAGGGTGACTTCCGGTAGTACCAAGTTAACTATCTGATATAATTAGCGTAAAGGTCTCGAGTTAATCTGTTTTAATTAATGAATATATTTGCGGGATAGATTCTTAATATATTCACTGAATTCATTTTGTTTGTCGGTGACCGTCTCGTAGTCCCAATAAGCCCCCTTCACCAACCGGATAGAGAAGGGGAGACCCTCATCTTTCGTCCATCCCAGGAGGCCTTCCAAAGCTTGGTCCGTGTCGCGCAAATAGCTTTGGAGTACTATTCCCAAGTGCGGGTAATCCCTGTATTCATATTGTTCTATGGGGATAAGATCAAATATTTTTAATGGGTTAGATTTACTACAAATTAGGTTAGAATATTAATAAATAGATTTAAATTAATCATCGAAGTCGGATGGCGTGGCCTGGGAATGCAAACTGGAAGGCTTTATGGAAACATAAAGTTTGGATGTGTGCCCCCAGTCTAGATTCGACTCTGTCTCACCGTGGCGGCTCAGAGCCTCAGCCGTTGTCAGGTGGGGAAGTGCATCAACAAAGCGGAAAGTTTAACCTTGAAGTTCTCATTCAAAGATACTGGCAAATATATTAATAATTTTTATTAAAGATATATTAATGTCTTTTATGATAAAGCGCCGGAGAAATAAGGTATTACAATAGGATAGAGATATAAATAAATCGTGACAATGTGAGCCCCAAGAAGGTGCTCCATTCTATTAGTCCTAAAAAACCTGGTCCTCAGAGCCAGTCTATGTATGATTTATGATTTGTCCTTCGGACTCCCATCTTTCTGG
>PPDG01000249.1 GCA_002899795.1 Desulfobacteraceae bacterium
GCGTACATTTCTCCATCCTCACCTGCGAGAACTACAGGATACACATCCCCAACATCAGGAGAGTCTGGAAGAAAGATAACGCCGCTGATTTCCACTTCTCCGGTTGTCGCCGACAGGGACGCCGCACATACCAAGCTGACGATCACCGAAACAAAAAGCACTCTCAAAATAAGCTTTTTTTTGAGCTTCATCATTGTTCCTCCGATGGGTAATCATGGTAATGTCGTGATTTTTAAGACGGAGCCATTCCCTAAGTTTTAACTCTGAAATTATTCTTCAAATACCTCATAATTCTTTACTGTAATAACCTTCTTGCCACTTTCGTTTTCCATCACCAATCCGCTGACTTTCACCCTCTCGCGGAGGAAAGCCAGCAACGCCTCGCCCCGAACGTTCTGGTCTACCAGGTACTCTTCTTCCAGGTGGGTCGAAATGGCCGTGGCAGTGACATTGCCCTTATCGTCCCAGTCCACCGGAACCACGAGTCCTCTTACAGTCGTAAGGCTGCTTGCATCTTTATTTTCCATTGGTCCTCACTAGAGGTTGTAGCCAGAGTTGAATACCCGGCTCATCCCTTGGTCCAACCACAGCCTAGGCAATAGGCGTGCCATTTCCATAAGCTATTGTAATTTATGGATTTAAAGATAGATGTGAGTCTGCCGATCGGAACTCCGACTTCCGATCACTGCCTGGGAGAGGATTGCTCTGGTATGAATTAGTGTTTAATCCTATGCACAATCACTTGAAATATATGTTTAATTCTTAAAGAAGAACTGCTAGGTCCGAATTTTGCCTTGTCGGAACCAGCATTTCCGTTTTAATTGTTTCGCTGCTTGAATTCCTCTTTTTTAATTTGGTATTTGTTCAGCAGCTTGTGGAGCTGCCGGGTACTGATGCCGGCGGCCTCAGCCGACTCCTTTATTCTTCCTCGGTTGCTGGCGAGAAGTTCTCTCAGGTACCGCCCCTCAATAGCCTCAACACCTCTGTTTCTGACCTCAGCCAAGGGAAGGGAAGAATCCACCGCCACCCCTGCTGATACGTCTTGAGATGCAAGAAGTTCAGCCGGGAAACTGTCTACTGTAAGCGTTGAGGATTGCTCCAGAATACAGGCACGCTCTAACAAGTTTTCCAGTTCCCGGACATTTCCTGGCCAGCTGTACTTCCTGAAGCATTCCATCACGCTGCTATGGATAGATCGGATTTGTTTTTTATTGAACTTCTCTAACCTTTGCAGGATCACCTGAGCAATATGTGGAATATCCTCTTTTCTCTCCCTCAGCGCCGGGATTTCCACTGGAAATACATTTAACCGGTAGTAAAGATCTTTTCTGAATTCGCCATCGTCGCACATCCTTCCGAGATCCATGTTTGTGGCGGCGATCACTCTGGCATTGGCTTGTATTGTTTCCTCTCCTCCAACCCTTTGAAAAGTTCCATCCTGTAAAATCTGTAAGAGCTTTATCTGAGTGGCAGGTGTTATGGTGCCAATCTCATCCAGAAAAATCGTCCCGCCTTTACCAATTTCAAACTTACCCAGCTTTTTCCGAACCGCGCCGGTGAAGGCACCTTTTTCATGGCCGAACAACTCGCTTTCCACCAGCGTGTCTGGAATGGCGCCACAGTGGACACTGATAAACTGAACATCTCGGCGGTTACTGTGCTGATGAATGAGTCTTGCTATAAGATCTTTGCCCGTACCCGTTTCGCCGATGAGCAAAACAGTACTTTTGGTCGGAGCTACAGAGCGGATTCTTGCGAAAACTTCCTGCATCGCCGGACTCTTTGTCTTGACCAAGTCCATGTAATTTGATTGCCAAAACCGGTCTCTCAAATAGTCCAGTTCAGACTGGAGGATTATGGCCTCATTGATGGTCTCCGTTACATGGTTAACCTCCTCAGGATCGATAGGATAAGTAATATAGTCGCTCGCACCCGCCTTAACCGCCTTTACCGCTTCCCTGATCACTGCTTGCGGCGACATCACAACAATCTCGACAGAAGGCTGTAAATTATGGAACTGTTCTAAGGCGGTTTCATAGTCCTTGTCCGCTAATGAGTCCTGAAGTATCTCCAGATCAAGGAAGATAAGATCATAGCGCCTCGTTCCCAGCATCTCCAGAGCATCATCTCTGTCCGCTGCCCGGTTCACCTTGCAGTCAGCGCCAAAACACCCCCGTATGGTCTGGACAATGTCTTGTTCCCTGGCAACAACCAGAACAAATCTCATTCGCCCCTCCGAGGACTCATCTTTGTCTACCCTTGGAGATTTGACTGTTAAACTAACTCGTCCGACGGGCAATTATATTGCAAAAGTGAAAATAGTTCAGCCGAAATGCATTTGTGGCCATTTAATTAGTTTCCATCCGGAAAATCCACCCTGTCATTCTGAGCCCTTCGGCAGGCTCAGGATGAACTCCGCGAAGAATCTCCCGGAAAGTCAAAAGCCAAGAGATTCTTCATCGCCCGCCCCGGCGGGATCTATTGTACCCATGAAGCTAAGACAAATAGGGAAAGGGAGGTAAGGTAAAATGTCAGACTTAGTTCGTTGGAGGAAAGGTGAAGATTGGGGGCTCACCCAGGTGCGTCGCGAGATGGATCGGCTTTTCGACTGATTCTTCGAAGCCTTGCCGTTTCGCAGCGCCATTCGGCCACGAGTCCAAGATTTCTCTCGGTCAGCTGACGGCCGAGTAACTTTACGTATATAACTTTATCATCCCCAGGAGAGTAAAAATCCTTCAGAACAGCTTCCTGTTCATAACCGCCAGCCCGGTAGAAAGAACGTGTTGGTTCGTATTGATCACGAGAGGAAGTATCCACGTAGATTCGTTTACCCCCAATTTTACTTATCTTCATCTCGGTTCTTTTCAACAAGTCCCGGCCAATTCCCCGGCCTCTAAATTCATGGAGGACGGCAATCCAGTGCAGGTCGTAACTTTCTTTGGTGCACGGAATGGGTCCATAGCAACTGTAACCAACAACTCGCGTGTTGATTTCAACGAATAAAAAATAATAACCACTCGGCTCTCCTTTAGAAAGCCTTTCTTGTACTAACTGCACTGCCATTTCAACTTCTCCGATAGAGAAAAATCCGGAAGACCTAGCAATGTTCCGCACACCGTATACATCGGAGGGGATTGGCTTGTCTCGATAAGAGATTCCCTTGAAGTTCACGAGCGCTTACTTCTCTGGTGCGAGCTTACGGTTGAAGGCCTGCGAAAATGGAAACCCGACCACAAGCCGGTGAAAAAATTACGGGAATTGATCCCCAGGGAGCGAATTCTGTAGCCTCCCTCCTGAACGACAATCGTGGGCAACCTCAGGGAGCCGACCATTTCTCCGTTAAGCCTGAAATCCTTCTGCCCTTTTAATGGCAAAATCAACGATGGTGCCTATCATATCCCCATAGTCCAACCCCGACTCTCGGGCCGAGGCGGCAACGCCGGCATCAGCGCTCAGACCCGGATTGGCGTTCACCTCGAGAACATATACCTTGCCCTGGTCATCAACCCTCAGATCAACTCGTCCGTAATCTCTCACCATAAAGAGATGGAAACACTCGAGGGCCACCCTCTCCATTTTGTTTGACAACAACTGGGCTAGATCTCGTGGAAACCTTCTGGGACTATGGTGGTATTCGAAAGAAGCCTTATCCCATTTGGCCCGGTAACCGACAATGGGGTAAAGATTCTCGGGAAAAGCGGAAAAATCGATCTCCCCTATGGGGAATACACTTGCCGTCGGATACCCCAAAAGAGTTAGGTTGAATTCCCTGCCCGGGATGTATTCTTCTATCAGCAGCGGGCCGAATCGGTCCAAGAACTGTTTCAGTCCTTCTCGAAGTTCCTGATCATTTTCGAAGATCGAGTCTTGGTCAATACCAATACTTGCGTCCTCAAACCTCGGTTTGACGATCACCGGAAATTTGAGTAGGGCAGTACTGAATTCCCGCGAGCCATTGTAGACTATATAATTGGGCGTCCTAATTTGCTTACCCTTCAGTAGCCGTTTGCTAATAAGCTTGTCCGTGGTAAGCATCAGGGCTGTGGAAGTAGAACCTGTAAAAGATAAGCCCAGGAGCTCAAAGACGGCTGCTGCATGCCAGACGAGGTGGGGATCTTCATCAACAGTCTCACAGAGATTGAAGACGATGTCCACCACTTGCTCCTTGAATCTCTGAGTGAAGCCATGGAGATCACGGGTAAAGGGAATCCTCACCGACGAGTGCCCCAAAGCCTCGAGCGCCTTCTCAATGGCTTCCACCTGGGCAATAACGTCAAGGGATGCTTCCCAATTTTCGTGCCCTTGGGAGGCTGGTTGGTTGTGAACTATACCGACCTTTTTTCTCCTCAAAGCTTCTCCTCCTTAATCCCTGGCGAGCCGAAGCCGAAGAAACAATCGACTGGATCAAGTCGTTATAAGAGATTCCCACCTGAGATGCGATGATGCACAGGTCCGAATGGGTGGGATGCAGCCCGGCCAGGGGATTGACCTCCATGAACATTAGAGTGCCGTCCTTATCTTGCCGCAGATCGAGGCGGCCCGCATCACGGCAGCCGAGGCCTCTCCAGGCAAGCAGGGCCACCTTGCTCGCCTCTGTTAGCAAGGCGCCATCGACCGGACGATACTCCACCAATTCCTCGTACTTCTCCTTGTTCCGGTAAGAGTAGACTTAAGATTCAGCATTCTCTAGGAGAACAACTTCCATAGCACCAATGACCGCTGCATCTTTTCCCGTTCCCAGGATACCCACAGTAACTTCCCGTCCAGGTAAAAAGGTCTCAACCAGTACAGGCTGTTTGTACCTTGACAGCAGGAGACTGCACACGGATAGCAGATCTCTCCCATTTGTAATTTTTGAGGCGGAATCGACCCCCTTGCCGGTGCCTTCGGCTACTGGTTTGGCGAAGAGTGGAAAAGGAAGATCAATAAATGCCAGGTCAGATTCGTTCTCCACCAGGAAAAAATCGGGCGTGGGAACGGTTAGATCTCGGACCACGCGCTTGGCCATCCCTTTATGCAGAGTGAGAGACAGTACCAGGGGATCGGAAAATGTATATGGTATTTCGTGGGCTTCGAGCAGAGCCGGGACTTGCGCCTCACGGCCGAATCCCCTTAGACCTTCGGCAATATTGAAAACCAGATCCCAACTATCCCCGGCAGCAAGTCGTCGGGTGAGACTCTTGATGTTCCCTATGCGATCTGTTCGGTACCCTAAATCTTGCAAAGCCCGATCAATGGCAGCAATGGTTTCCTCCGAGTCAAACTCGGCTGTCTCTTCCTCACCGAAGCCCGCTACCAGGTAATCTTTTCGGAGGTCATAGGTAATGCCTATTCTCATCAGCAACTTCTCCTCTCCCCAGCTTCTGGTCTCAAAGGAGTGTCGGCGGAGTGTCTTTGAGGCGGACAGGTGTCAGGATAGCGAAATATCCGGCCCTCATAATTTTTTAGAACAAGATAGTCACCCTCACGGCCGACAACGTAATCGGGAAGCAAGGGAATCTTGCCACCGCCTCCCGGGGCGTCGATGGCATAAGTGGGCACCGCATAGCCGCTGGTGTGACCTCGTAAACCCTGAATGATCTCAAGGCCCTTCTCAACAGGTGTACGGAAATGAGCCGATCCCCAAATAGGATCGCACTGATAGAGATAGTAGGGCTTCACCCGGATCTTCCGAAGCCCGTGCACTAATCGTTTCATGGTCTCCACATCATCATTGATTCCAGCCAGCAACACAGTCTGACTGCCTAAAGGAATGCCTGCATCCGCCAGTCGTTCGCAGGCCTGACTTGCCTCAGGAGTAAGTTCATCTGGATGAGTGAAATGAATACTCATCCAGATTGGGTGGTAGCGCTTTAGCATCCTGGTGAGGGGTGCTGTAATCCGCTGTGGCAAAACCACAGGCACTTTGCTCCCAATGCGCAACAGTTCCACATGGGGAATCCTCCTTAACCGGGACAAGAGCCATTCCAGTTTCTCGTCCGGCAGGGTCAATGGGTCGCCACCGGATAGCAGCACATCCCTGACCCCCGGCGTAGCTTTGATGTAGTCGATGCCCCGTTGCCACTGCTCCATCTTGAAATCTTTATTGTGACCAACCATGCGAGAACGAGTGCAATAACGGCAGTAACTTGAACAGAAGTCCGTAACAAAGAAAAGGACCCTGTCAGGATAGCGGTGGACTATCCCTGGCACAGGACTATCATGATCTTCTTCCAGGGGATCTTCCGCTTCGCCCTGGGAGTGAAGGTGCTCCCCACTTACCGGCACCACGGTACGGCGCAGGGGTTGGAACGGATTGTTTTCGTCTAGGAGGCTCGCATAGTAAGGCGTTATGGCCAGAGGAAGTGATTTACCATTACGGCCAATACCATTGCGCTCATCGTCGCTGAGCCGAATGATACGCTCCAGTTGGTAAAGATTGCTGATTCGGTTGGCCAGCTGCCAGCGCCAATGGTTCCACTCAGCGCTGGTCGCTTCAGAAAAGAAACGTTTGCGGAAGGTTGAGGAACGTAAACTTGCAGGAAATCTTGAAATACCATAGGTCTTCTTGCCGGACCTGGATTTTTTGTACTCAACAAATCTTTGCTCATTCGAGGAATTCTCCTTCACCTGCCCAGACCTGGGCAGGCAACCCAAAGGCTCAACTTCTTCTGCACAAGGAATTCCGGTTTTCATCTCTCCTCGCCTCCTCTTACTGGGCACGGCCACAATGAAAATCCATCGTGCCGGATTTTAGATAATAGGACACCCCTCAACCCGCAAACAATGAGTGGGGCCGAATTCAAGGTGGCAAACAATGTGCCATTCACATAACATACTAATATTTATATGTTTATTTTTTATCAGTCCAGACGTGCCAGAACTTGAAGTTCCGATTTTGGCGAGGAAAAGTGGGATCTGGGGCAGATGACGAGGCCACAGACTATATAAGTAGTTGAATTATTATATAAATTAAAAAAGCAGAACTCTCAAATCCGATTTCGACACCATCGGAATTGATTATTCTGCTTTCCTCAAATTATTCGCCAAGCTACTTGACGCCGCGGTTATTTTTA
>PPDG01000485.1 GCA_002899795.1 Desulfobacteraceae bacterium
AACTATCAGCTATCAAGTCTTTGAGAATATGAACCGCAGAACCGCAGAACAAGGAACCGCAGAATATCGAAGTGACAGACATTGTCTCATTGCTTTCAAAAACTTCTGCTGTTCGAAATTCCTTGTTCGATATTCGATATTCAAGATACAAAATAGGCTGGATTCCACTCCAAGCACCAAATCTCGAGGTGTCAGGTGTCAGAAATGATAGACCTGAACACTGAAACCTGCATCAGAATCGGCTCGGCATGCTCTGGGGCAGGAGCCGCTGCTGGCATTGTCGCATGAAAAATTTATCGGTCATACCTGCCATAAAATCACGGACCACTTCCGGGGGTGAGTGGGAATCTATGTACTCTTGGGACATACCGCCGAGAAAACCACTGAAAAGTTCGGACTCGCGGTTCTCTTTGGCAATATCCCCCAGATAAAGGTCAAAAAGGGTCTCGAACAGCCGGCCAATCTTGCCCACCTCTCCCTTGATCTTGGGATTTTGATAGATTCTGGCATAGTTGAATGACTTCAACTCCCTGAGAGCTTCCGAAACCTCAGGGCTGAATCCCACCGCATCTCTGTCCACACTGTTCTTGATGACATCTTCCACAAGATTGTAAACGATGGCGCCATTGGTGGTTCCCAGCAAGTTGGCACAGTTTGCCGGGATTTCGTCTCGGTTTACGAGATTGAGCCTGATTGCATCTTCTATATCACGACCGATGTAGCTAATTGTGTCTGCAAGGCGCACCACACAGCCTTCGAGGGTCATTGGTGTCAGAGTTGCTTCTGGTTCATTGCTTTTGAGGTCCATTTCCCTGTCGAGGTCTTCGAATGTCTTGCCCGGTTGAGGCCGCAGGCTTTGTTCGTGGATCTCACCATCATGGCAAAGAATACCGTCCAATACTTGGATGGATAGGTTCCAGCCACGACCTTTGCGCTCGATGCGGTCGAGAGACCGTACACTCTGAACGTTATGTTGGAAGCCACCGATGCCATGACGTTGGCAGATAGCCGAGAGATAACGTTCACCGTCGTGTCCGAATGGGGCGTGTCCAATGTCATGGCCCAGGGCAATAGCCTCGATGAGATCTTCATTCAATCGGAGGAAACGCCCTACATCCCGTGCAATCTTGGAAAGAAACTGAACGTGTAAGACCCGGTGAGTAATATGGTCATTGTCAATCAGGTAGAAAACCTGCGTTTTGTCAATGTAGCGGGTGTAGGCCAGAGAATGGAGAATCCTGTCTGCATCGAGTGAAAAATGCTGCCGGTGTCCCCGTTCAACCCGTTCTTCAGATCGCCTCCGGACCGCTGTGGTACTGAGGGCGGCGTTCGGGGAAAGCATGCTCTCTTCCCGCCGTGTGAGTTCTTTCTTGGCTCCCAGTAGGGGCGAAATTCTTCTTTCCATGATCAACAACCGTCCTTGTCTATTAACAGTCTGAGTTGACCGATCCTGAGATTGGCGGAATTACCAGCTCGTGGGTAAGCACCTGTACCCGCCAGGGATGGAGCATAGCGAACTGTGCACTTTCGAGACGAGGGGTCGATAGACCTTGCGTTTTATCACAAGAATCCCTTAATCTTTTGTCTTATGCCAGTTATTGGAGAGAGCTGCGATAATATCGAGATCCGCTTCCACAAAATCGTACTTCTTCATTTCAGGCACGGTTACCCATTGTACCTGTTCATGTTCCTCCAGCTCCAGGGAACCACCAACAATCGTACACCAGAACGCCATCAGTTCGATGAAGAAGTCCGGATACTGATGGTGTACCGTGCAGAAGAGTTCCTCAACTCGAACCTTCAGATTAAGCTCCTCCTCTATCTCCCGGCGCAAGCAGGCTTCCGGAGTCTCACCTTGCATTATTTTGCCCCCAGGAAACTCCCATTGCCGGCCAAAGCGCTTGCTCCTGCCTCGCTGGGCGATAAGTATCCTTTGCTCTTCTTCTATCAACGCTGCGGTCACGAGGCCCATTCAACCTTTCCTCTCTACCTGAGCGCTTCTAACGAAGCAAATCTATGTGTTTGGACTATGCCCCAATGCTACATTCAAGTCAAGTCGTGGCGCAGATCTAGGGTGGTAGACGATTGATTGGGTAATTAAGAAATGGGGGTATTCAGGAGTTTAGGGAAACGCTATGCGCTCTGCGCTTTGCGAGTAAGGACACACCTCACCCTGGCAGGGGTTAGAGACGAGCCTGCCTGGGCGCACTAATCCTAGCCCGGATGTTTCACGAATTGATGTCGCGAGACCGTGAAGATGGGCGTGCAACCGGACAACCGCAGGGGGTTGGATCCGAGGCGTACCTGAACGGTACGTCGCAGGGGAGCCTGTCCTGAGCCTGTCGAAGGAACACCCGAGGACGCCCGGAAGGACGGTCATATCCGCGGTCGCAGCAGTCAACTCGTGAAACATCCGGGCTAACACTGGTTTGCAACCAGCTTCCTGTGTCCTGTCTTTGTTCCCTGACTTACCTACGAGAGCGTTTGGAAGCCTTCAAGGGGTTGAGCTTCACCACTTTCTCGGTTCCAGACTGGATGTGGGTGGCGAGATTGCAGGAGCCGTTTTTCCACTTGATTTGGGGGTCGGGGCAGGATTGGCAATAGGTGCCTTCTGATAAGGTCGAGGCCTTGCCACAACCTTGGCAGGATTCAACCACGGGATAACAGGTGCCACCATTAAAACTGCAGCCCTGCTTACCCATGAAAAAGCATTCTGTGCCTACTTTGATCGTTTGACAGAGCATGATCTGTCCCTCCTCTACTAGACTGTGTTCAGATTGAATTACCATCTTCGTCCAAGAAAAAGCCGGAGCGTTACATCTACCGATGCGAACCCCGGCGCAAAAGTCTACGATTTATAACAGAAGTCCTACTATCTTCCAACCACTGAAATATTATATAATTTTTTGTATTTCTACAAAAATACGATTAAATTTCCTTTTTATCCCCTATTCCACCAAAATTCTCTTTATTACACAAATTATCTTTAATATTTACCCATAGTCTGTCGAGAGTACGGGTCAAAACTCATTTCTACTATTACTACTTTTTCTATTTCTTACCCTTTAATAGAAAAACAAGACATGCTAAGATTGGTCGCTCT
The DNA here is from genome assembly GCA_002899795.1 of Desulfobacteraceae bacterium. Taxonomy (GTDB): domain Bacteria; phylum Desulfobacterota; class Syntrophobacteria; order BM002; family BM002; genus BM002. Next base: position 3,104 of record PPDG01000485.1, read on the forward strand.
AGGCTATCTTACCGTGGCTTATCGTAAAGGAGCGAGTCGGCCCATAAAGAACTGAGGGGCAAGAATGTAAACCAGCATCAACTCGTCTCTCTGAATGGTCAGAGTCTGTTTTTGGAGCACTGATATGAAAGTAATCAAAGCGGTTGTGGAAGACAAGACTTTGAGCCCGGCGGAGAAAGTGCTTTTTGCCATTCTCTACTGCCGCAAGGAAGGAAATGAATGCACTCTATCTGTCCAGGAACTCGTCCATTACCTGGGAGTAGAGTTGGAGGCCATGCACGAATCCTTGCAGAACCTGGAGCAAGAAGGGTTCATCAAGTTTAAAGAGGATTGCAGTATCACTGATGCCAGCAGCTTTCTCTCATGCGCGGTTTTGGGAGAAGGCCTCAAACACAAAGAGCCGGATGTTCCCCGTCCATGAATCTGAAGTCTACTGCTAAAGCCCGTTTCCTTCTCCACTCCACCGCAACCGGGGGCGCTCTCCTGATGCTGGCATCCGCATTCCTTTTCGCGGTGCTCGACGGCTTGATCAAACTTTTGGGACCGCCATTCCGCATCTGGGATATCGCCTTCTATCGTTTTGCCGGTGGTCTCGCCATCCTCGTGCTCATTATTGGACGAAATCACAATCCCTTTGCCGGCCACAATCGCAAACTCTTAATTATCAGAGGAATCACCGGTTCCTGTGCTTTTCTCGCACTTGTTACCGCGATTCGCCTGATCCCCATTTCCACCGCTTTAGTCCTTTTCTTTTCTTTTCCAGCTTTCGCCGCCTTCTTCTCGCCCTTATTTTTCAAGGAACCCATTACCGGGGCTGAGATTGTATCCGTAGTGATAGCCCTTGTTGGGGTGGCGCTTCTCTTCGATTTTCGACTTCAGGGCGGACTTTTGGGCCAGGCCATGGCTGTTTTGGGCGGAGCCTTCGCTGGACTCACTGTTGGCATCATTAAAAAGTTACGGGAAAAAAACGGCCCCGTTGTCATCTATCTTTACTTCTGCCTCCTTGGTAGTGCTATCTCTTTTCCAGCCTTTATCGCTCATCCCCAGATTCCCCAGGTTACTTCAGAATGGCTTATGCTGGGAGGTATTGTATGCTCTGCTCTGGCCGCCCAACTTCTAATGAACCAGGGATTCCGCTATTGCAAGAGTTGGGAAGGGGGACTTTTCTTGATGGCCGAGGTAGTTTTCACTTCCATTCTTGGTATCCTCTTCCTTGGCGAGCCAGTAACGTGGCGCTTCTTGACCGGGGGTTTTCTGGTGTTGGGCAGTGCCGTAGCTCTCAACCGCGGTAATGCCCGTAGAATTTCCTACCGAGGTATTCCTGGGGAGAAGCAAGCAATCTCAAAGAACCTATCTATTCCCAGTTGAGCAGAGCGCCATATCTTATTGGTCTTCAAGTGATTCAGTTTCGCTGTCATTGTTAGTCATTTATCCACCAAGGTGGCCGTCACTACGCTACGCTGTCATTATGGTGTTGAAACAACGTAATGACGGCCGTAAGGCCTAATGACGGGCGACAAGCCCGAATGACCTAATGACAGTGCGTTGTTATGATAGTGACTCTTGAATCTGTGTGGCGAAAGAAACATCCAGTCCGTAACTGGCCCTATTGCCCATTGCCTGCCTCTGGGATACACTTCGGATAAGCAAACATTTCCAACATATCTCCTCGAGGAGATAAACCGTGTCTGAATCTGAAAAAACATTCAAGCGCTTACCCCGACACCAAGGACTCTTTTATGACCCCTGCCGGGATCGAGGGCCCAAGAAACACCGGTGCCTTGATTGTCATTTCTGTCAAGAGTGCTCACCATCGCGCTGCAATGTCTGCCAGGAAACTGGCACCAAACCCGAATGCAAACTTTCCCTCCACGAACAAGTTGCCCTCTACGAACAGACTAACACCGAAAAGTAGTAGTGATTTTAGATTTCAGTATGGAGATTTCAGATTGTTGTAAGTTGAAACTGCAGAAATCCGCAATCCGCAATCTAAAATCTCTAACTTGCTTCTTTTAGAAAGAACTGGGAAGGCTGTATTCCGAGCACGGAGGGATGGAGGCATTTGACAATTTGCCTCTCATATGAACCGGTTTTCTGATCCCGATCTGCAAGATTCAACTCCTCACTGCCTTTAAGACCACCCTGACCGTCATCAACCAGCAACAATACTTGGGGCCGTGTTCTTTCGGACTCGCTTGGATAATCAACCACAAGCCCTAATTCTCCATTATCCAGTTTTAGTACTGTCCCCACCGGATACAACCCCATCATGTTGATGAATGTCTTCAACAAGACTGGATCATATTCTATTCCTACCTTTTCCCACATCATTCTCAATGCTTCGTCCGGGCTGAAGGATCTGGGACGGTAGGCTCGTTCCGCAGTCAGGGCATCATAGGTGTCTGCGATACGCAGGATCTTCCCGAAGAGCGTCAAGGTTTCGGTAAAATGAAGTCGCGGATAACCACTGAGATCATAGTTCAGGTGATGTCCGAAAGGTCCCAGAACAACCCTCGATCTCATGTCGCGAGAGGCATGCAGCCTGAGAACCCTGTGTACACCTATCAAGGGATGCCTGCGAATATGTTCCCACTCTCCGGTATCCAGCATGTCTGGCTTGGTGATTATGTCCTTGGGCACCTCTACTTTGCCCAAATCGTGAAACATGCCGCAGATGGCAAGTTGCTCGAGAAAACTCTGGGACAACCCGATACGTCTCCCTAGGCTCATGGAGAGCAGTGCCACATTTACCGAATGAGTGTAGGTGTAATCATCGTAGTCTCGAATCGTTGATAAGCCCAACATCAGGGTCTCGTCCTCCAGAACCAAGTCCACCATGGTCTGGGCCAGACGCCTGGCCTTGCGTATCCCGGCAACGCTTCGTTGGGAAACTTTCTTAGCCACCTCTTTAACTGCAGTCAAAGCCTGCAAGTAGGTTTGTTTAGCCTTTTCTTTGCGCCGCAATTCAATATCCGGGGAAATGTCGTCCATTTCCCGGAGGATCTCTAACCACTGCAACCCATTATCTTCCAGTTGGCGCTCCAGCCAGGATGGGGGATCTTCTCGCATGGCGGCCTCATCAAGAAGCCTTGCAAAGATAATAAAATCTTTGAATGAGGCCTTCCTGAAGGTAGGAAGGAATCGTAGCCCCTGGAGTCCTCGTTGCGGAAAGTACTCCATCATTTCGTTGATCAGTGGAAAGGTCTCTCTCCGATACAAAAGCTTTTCACCCTGCAGAAAGAATCTTCCCCGCCAAAGCAGAATTTCCAACTCCTCGCCGCCAGCCATTTGGGCAAGGACTTTGCCAAATTGAGCAATGCACTCCTTCATCAATTGGTTGTTTTCTTGATGGATCCTGACCGTATGGATCATGTGGTGGAAGGCCTTGATAAACTTTCCCCCCAATTCCATCAGTTCTGAATCTTGAGCCGACAAGGCATCACTCCTTACTTTGATGACCCGGGTCCTGCATGACCTTTCGGGCTATACGCCGGACGCCTGGCTTGAGGCTTCGGCTGGCATCTTCCAGCACCTGCTGAGCTCCCTTTATTCTCATTGCCTGCAAGGCAAGGGCAGCACCCTGCCGATAGGCGGAACTACGCAGATCTGGCATCCAGCCTCGACCGAGAAGGGTTTGGCGCAAGAATGGAATGGAACGCGGTGAGCCGCACCGGCCAAGGGTCCTAAAACATGCAATGATGTGTTTGTCATCCGAGCCTTTGATTTTGCCTTCCTCAAGATACTGCAATAGAAGGGTCTCGCTGGCTTCGTTCCTTTCTTGTCCCAGATGGTGCAAAATCAGGCGGCGCACAGAGTCGTCCTCATCCTCAATAAGATGGAAGAGTTCTTTAATGCTGGCGGGACCCCTACGCAATAGCCCCTTGACCGCCGCCTCGCGAACACGTGCCGACGAATGGTGAACCATCTTCGATAGAATCTGTATGGGT
>PPDG01000455.1 GCA_002899795.1 Desulfobacteraceae bacterium
GATATGGCCGTCCTTCCTGGCGTCCTCGGGTGTCGGCCCCTGCGACGTACCGTTCAGGTACGCCTCGGAACCAACACCCTGCGGTTGCCAGGTGGCACAACCATCTTCGTGGTCTCGCGACAGCAATTCATAAAATATCCGGGTTAAACGTTATAATGTCAGGGAAATTCTGGAAGTGCTTCTCCGAAATGGAAGGTAATACTCGTTACTGGTCGGCTACGGTCTGAAGAAATTCCTCAACGAGTTTGCGTAGGTAGGGATTGGTTTCACTGAATTCGACGCCCATACGGGCTTTCTTGCCACCCATAGCTCGCGCCCAGACAATGTGGCCAGGCACGCGGACCATTGGTTTGCCAGGAAGGGTAAATTGGAAAACGAACTTGGCTCCCAGTGGATGTGTCGATTCACTAAAACTGGTGGTATACAAGGCGAGACCCATGCCGGTCTTGGCCAAATCCAGCAGAATGCCCTGGTAAGACTGAGAGCCGCTCAAGGTTTGCCTACCTTCCGTTTCCGACACATACTCGACCTTGATACGCAACGTCTGCAACGGGTTCCGTTTGGCAGCCCGACGCTCTAGGCTTGGTTTTTCCATCCGCCTAGCGGCAAGGCGAGATGCAAGTACGGTGGTCGTGCTAAATCGTTCTGCCAGATCTTTCAAAATCTTTTGGAAGAGAGGCGAGAGTGTTCCATACTCAGTTGACAATTTTTCTTGGTCAAGAACCCCAACCTTGACCTTGCCCCTTGCGGCTATAGTCGCAGAGCGAGCGCCATATATCTGGGCCAAAAAAGAAACCTCTCCGAAAATATCGCCCTCTTCTAGCAAGGCAAGAGTTACCTGGCCCTTATCTGTCTCCTTGGTCACTCTTGCCTGACCTTCTAAGAGAACATAAATATTCCGGTCACTTTCTCCGCCTTCCATGAGGATGAGTTCTCCATCCTCGTATTCAACCTCATGCTTTACTTCCATGCGGGATATCTCCTAGCCCGGATGTTTCATGAATTGCTGTCGCGAGACCGTGAAGATGGGCGTGCCACCGGGCAACCGCAGGGTGTTGCACCCGAGGCGTACCTGAACGGTACGTCGCAGGGTACGGCACCCGAGGACGCCCGGAAGGACGGCCATATCCGCTGTCGCAGCAAGCGATTCATGAAACATCCGGGCTGGGTACAGAGATTTCTTGGTTATTACCTCAATTTACTGAAAAAAATCAACTACAATATCTTCTGGTTGCACCTATGGCAGTACATCGTACCAGCCGAGTTGACAAAACCGCAGCTCTGGCAGGTCTTCCCCTCGACCGGATCATTGGTCGTTAGCTTGCTCCCACACTTCGAACAAAACAAAGCGTCTGGATCGGCAGGAGCACCGCACTGGTAACACTCACTTGCCTCAAGTTTGATGCCACATCCTTTGCAAAAACTTGCACCAGCATCGTTTAACGCGCCACACGCCTTACATTTCATGAGATGTTTCCTTTAAACATCGTAGGTGACTGTCGTTCCTTTGGCCAGAGATGTAGGTTCGAGCTTTCAGAAACTGCTCGATGCTGATCCTTTTTATGATTATACAGGAATTTTCTACACACCGTCACCTCTTTTTGGAGCCTTTTTCCTGAATCTCATCTACTTCATCTCAGTCTTTCCAATGCCGGACAGCTTCGCTGTATCATGGTCTCAATAGGTGCACCTATGGGCACTCCGCAGTGATCCAATGGATCTGTTTGGTAACGAAGCACCTCGCTGCCATCAAAATAGCCGTCCCCATCGCTGTCGATGTCGGACCAGGAGGTTCCATACAACACAAACTCGGCGTAATTACTCAGTCCATCTCCATCGGGATCCCAATTCTGCAACCCATCCAGTAGTAGGGTCACTATCTGCTCCATTTGATCAATGCTCTCACTTGCCTCCGACCAATTCCCACTCTCCAACATCTTCTCAATCTCTTCACTTAAACGCATGGCGTTCGCTACGCCTTCAGGGTCCAAACTGTCTGCACCCATGGCTTGACACTCATTCAAATGAAATCGAGCAAGCTGGTATGAGCTGAGCAGGTCTGCCCGATTTCTATCTGTATCACAAGTGGCATTGGCGACGACAAGCCAAAGCAGCGCCAGTCCCACCAATGTCAGTATGCGTTGTTTCACCATATTTGTTCCTGAGAATCTTACACCAAAGGGAGAAAAAAGCGTGTCAGCCTCAAATCCCAAAAAATGGCCTTACTCCGCTTGAAAACCCAAGTCAAAGGCCTTCAGGTTCATCTTTAAGAAAGCCTTCTTTGTTTTAGTATTGAGGACCGTCTCCACAACCTCTCTACCAAAGGGCATTTCCGCGTGTCGCATGAGTGCACCTATCATCACCATGTTCACCGACAGTTCCGACCCGGCCTCACGCGCAAGCGATCTGGCGTCCAAAGCAATGAGCCTGTTTACATTATTTGACACAGTGCGCATCATCTCACCCACATCCGGGTATTGCTCCCGGCCGCTGGCAACAGCAAATGGAGAAATAGGGCTGTTATTCGAGATTACCAGGCTGCTCGATGAACACTTACGCAAAGCCCTCAACGTTTCCAACGGTTCAAACGACATAAGAATGTCTGCCTCACCGTCGGAAATAACCGGACTCTGGGCCGCTCCCATAACCACCGCAGACTCGACCACACCTCCCCGCTGGGCCATGCCGTGAACCTCGCTCACCACCACAGGAATATTCATGAGTAGGGCTGCTTCCCCCAGCACTCTGGTAGCCAACAGAGTTCCCTGCCCTCCTACTCCGGTGAAAAATATACGCCAGGCTTTCATAGAACCTCTTTCTTCTTTGTGTTCTTCACGCTCTTCGTGGTGAAAAATATCAAAACATAACGATCAAGCTGTCTTCTTCTTTGGCTTTATGGCGTGACAGATCTGCTTGCAAACACTACAGCCGCTGCATAGATGTTCATCGATGCTAATGAAGGCGCACTCTTCCTCATCCTCACAGTAGGTAAAGGCGGGACATCCAAGCTCATCCAGGCACCTTCTGCACATATCACATTCATTGGTCACCCGGAAAACTACTTTTTGCTTCTTGCCGGTGACACGCCTTTCGAATAACGGGCAAGGCGATTTGGAGATGAGCACTTTAACTCCAGAACGTTGCTTGTCCTCAAGCATTTCCTTAAGTACCGCAACTGTTTTATCTACTTGAAGGGGATTCACTGTCTCTACCCGATCTACGCCGCATCCCCGCACTACGGCCTCAATGTCCACTTTTGGAGTTTGGCGTCCTTCAGGAGTAAGCTCAATCCCGGGGTGGGGCTGTTGCCCCGTCATGGCAGTGGTGCCGTTGTCCAATATAACCAAAATAAAGTTGTGGTCATTGTGTACCGCATTGATCAATCCGGTAATTCCAGAATGAAAGAAAGTTGAATCACCGATGAAAGCCACCACCGGTTCCTCCTGAGCTTTCGCAAAACCACCAGCGCTAGAAACGCTGGATCCCATGCAAAGAAGAAAATCAGCCGCCTCGAGCGGCGGCAAGATACCGAGGGTGTAGCAACCAATATCTGTGGGATAGATGGCTGCCGCATCGCCCAGAGCCTTGTTCACAGCATAGTAGGAGGCCCGATGCGGACATCCAGCACAGAGATTGGGCGGGCGCTGTGGGAGAGCCGATTCCATTTCCACCTGCCCCGGTTGATATTTGAGCTGGAAAAACCGAGCCATTGCAGATTTCACTTGAACTGGGTCAAACTCGTAGTACCGCGGTAATAATTCTTCTCCTTTGCCTCTGATTTCTAAGGAGAGCCCATTTTCCTGGGCAAGTATCTTGAGCTTGTCTTCCAAAAACGGCTCCAGTTCTTCCACCACTAGGACTCTCTCCACCCCTTTAAGAAAATCAAGACAGATCTCGTCAGCAAACGGGTAGGTCATGCCCATCTTCAGCACTCTGACCCGGTCGGTCATGTCCAGTTCTCTGACGGCATCCGCAACATAATTATAGCTCACACCGCTGGTCACCACCCCCCAGCCGCCCTTCCCTTCCACTCTATTGAAAGGGGAAGCACTGGCCTCAGACCCAAGTTTATTAATTTTTTCAAGTAGTTCCACACGTAGCCTGCGCCCTACCATGGGCACTGTTACCAGGTTGAAGGGATCTTTCTTAAAAGCGCCACTACGACGTGGTGGCTGAAGCAAACCCACTTCCACCGGGGTACGACTGTGGTTTATCCTGGTGGTGGTGCGCAACAATACAGGAATCTTATAGGCCTCTGAGAGCTCAAAGGCAGCCCGAGTCATCTCCAAGGCTTCCTGAGAGTTGGCCGGCTCCAACATGGGCAATCCCGCGATCTGGGCGTAATAGCGATTATCCTGTTCATTTTGACTGGAGTGCATGGACGGATCGTCAGCACTAACTACAACCAAGCCTCCCTTCACTCCCACATAGGCAAGCGTCATAAGGGCGTCAGCCGCCACATTCAAACCCACATGCTTCATGCTGCACATGGTACGCAACTCGGAGATTGCGGCTGCAGCAGCAGTTTCTAAGGCCACTTTCTCATTTACTGAATATTCGAAATAAAGATCTGTTTCCTGGGAGATCCTATAGAAATTATCACCGATCTCCGAGGAAGGAGTTCCAGGATAGGTGGTGGCAAAAGAGATGCCTGCCTCCAAAGCCCCCCGAACAATTGCCTCGTTTCCTAGAAGCAGTTGCCTGCTACCCGGTTGGGCTGTTAATAGTTCATGCATTGTTAACCTCTTAACTTAGGGTGTCAGTGGTCCATAATCGCATAGCGCATAGCGGCAAAATCTAAAATGCAAAATCGCTATGCGCTTGGCGCTCTGCGCTTCGCGGCGAACGAAGTGAGTTACGACGGACAACTAACATCCATTATTGAGATAGCTTCCTGCGGTCCACCACCCCAGGAGCTGTCTCTTCTTCACGATTGATGGAGCCGGCTTCCACCAGTTGAATGCGTGGAGTGACCCCGATTCCCCCTGCAACCTTTTCCCGTATACTATCCACCAGGGATCGCTGCTCTCCCATCTTATCAAAAAAGAGGTCCTCAGACACCTCCACCAGCAACGTAAGTTTATCCAAATAGTCTGCTCGCTCCACCACCAACTGACAAGGAGGCCGGCCACCCTGGATCTCTTCAAGAATATCCCCAACCCTACTCGGAATGATGTTGATTCCTTTGACTATGATCACTTGATCGGTGCGTCCCAGCACCCTGCTCATCCGGACCAGAGTTCGGCCACATTGGCAAGGCTGGTATTCCAGAGAACAGAGATCGCCGGTACGGAATCTGATCAGGGGAAACGCTTCTTTCGTAATGGTGGTTATGATCAATTCCCCAACTTCTCCAGCTTCCATTCCTTTACCGGTTTCCGGATCCACCACCTCTACGATGAAGTGATCCTCATTTAGATGCATACCCGCCTGGTAAAGACATTCGCCGGCTACACCAGGTCCCATTATCTCGCTAAGGCCGTAATTATCTGTGGCCTTTACATAGAGGCGATCCTCGATCTCTTGGCGCATTTCTTCGGACCACGGTTCCCCGGCAAGCATGAGATACTTGAGAGTAAGCGTCTTGGCATCGATACCCATCTTTTTCATACGCTCAGCAATAACAAAGGCATAAGAAGGGGTTGCCACTAACACCGTGGTCCGGTAGTCCTGCATGATCGTCACTTGCCGTTCAGTCCGTCCCACCGAGGTAGGAAGTACGGATGCACCAACAAGTTCGGCGCCATAGTGAAGGCCCAAACCTCCCGTCAGAAGTCCATAATTTAAGCTTACTTGTACCACATCGTCGGCGGTGACTCCCCCGGCGGTAAGAATCCGGGCCACAAGCTCGCTCCAGTGTTTGAGGTCTTGTCGTGTATAGCCCACCACAACAGGCTTGGTGGTGCCTGAGGAAGAATGGACCCGTACCACCTCACGCAAGGGCACAGCAAAGAGATCATAAGGGTAGCCGTCGCTGAGGTCCCGACTGCAAGTGAAAGGCAATTTTTGCAGATCATTCAGCTCAACTAGATGCTCTGGCTCAAAACCGATTGTATCGAATTTCTTCCGGTAGAAAGAGACGTTTCTGTAAACCCGATTGAGCGTTGCCTGCAGCCGTTCAAGCTGCAACTGACTCAGCTCATCCCTTGACATACATTCATATTCTTGGTCCCAAATATTCATGGCCTCCCACTCCGTCGGAGTGTCCGTTGTCGGTTGTCAGTTATCCGTTTCCAAAGGCAGCATAGGACAAAGAGCTTGGAGCATGGAATAAATAAAAGAGAGATACTTTAGCCATGCGCCGTGCTCTATGCGCCATGTGGTTCTAGGCAACGGACGACGAACCACGGACTTTGAAATTTTAGTCCTCCCATACTTCCCGGTATCCCTTGCCGAGATAGGCCCTCTTTACTTCATTATGTTCCAGCAGCATCTGGCATTTCCCTTGAAGAACGATTTTCCCTGTTTCCAATACGTAGCCACGGTCTGCTATGTGCAGGGCGGCTCGGGCGTTCTGCTCAATCAGCAAAATAGTGGTTCCCTCCTCGCGCAATGTTTTAATGATTTTAAAGGTTTCCTTCACAAGCAACGGCGAAAGCCCCATGGAAGGCTCGTCAAGAATAAGAAGCTTGGGCCGAGCCATAAGGGCTCGAGTGATTGCCAACACTTGCTGTTCGCCACCGCTCAGCGTACCAGCCATTTGATTCCAGCGACCCTCAAGAATGGGAAATTTCTCCTTAAAATACGCCATATCTGCTAATACGTCTCCCTTGTTTCGACGGATAAAGCCACCCATCTCAAGGTTATCTCGCAAGCTGAGGGTAGCGAATACCTTTCGTCCCTCGGGTACATGCGAAATACCGCTGCGGACGATTTGCTCGGCTGCCATCAGAGTAATGTCCTGACCTTCAAAGGCAATGGAGCCCCGGCTGGCGGGAGTAATTCCAGAAATTGTCTTCAAAACCGTGGTTTTACCGGCGCCGTTGGCGCC
>PPDG01000637.1 GCA_002899795.1 Desulfobacteraceae bacterium
AGCCAAGAGACCGCCAAAGAGGAAAAAACTGACAAGCCCACCAAGACCGAATCCAGCACCGACAGTTCCTCTGATTCGAAAAAAGTTGACGCGGCTGCAGGCTAGTTGCCGTGATGCATGATTAAGATCCAAGAGACAATACATAGTACTTCTTATGAGGCTAAACAGTAAGGCGGGGTTAAACCCCGCCTTTTGTATTTAATCCCTGAATTCCTCAACCCCCTTTGCCTGCCGGCAGATATTCCCACGTTTGCTCCGTGAACAAATGCCGGGGAAACTGGGAAATAAGTCGGCCGGGTAGGGAGAGAGCGCAGCCAATGATTGTGGTCTCAGCGGCGACGATTACATAACCAGGGCTGGTACCGAATTCACCTTTGATTTCTTTCTTTTCCACCAATTCTCTCAGCTGCTCCAGTGCCAAACTGACGATATTCTTGTTGGCGTGAGGGCCAAAAAGTTGAAGGGCAGCAGTAGTTGGCTTGAGTTGTGTCTTCTTCTGGCGAAGCAGTGGCAAACCAACAGATTTCACCGGCAGTGAAGCCAGATTCATTAATCGATCATCCTTACTCAACAACCAGACAGTAGAACCTCTTCTCAGAAGGTGATGGTTAGCAAAGACCGACTCTGGAATACCGAAGCGGGTTTGTAAGAAGCCCAACAAATGACTTCTTTCAGCTCCCTCTAACCACTCTGGCCAGGAAGAATCCCACTGTATCGAGTTGGTGGGGGTAGATGCGCCAACACTGTTTGATGGAGGGCTCATAGGCCTTTTCCTTCCAGCGGTTCAGTCCGGGGTTGTGGGGCAGGTCCAGAGCAACGGGCTGGATGATTGCCTCCCTGTTTTCCAAAAGAAACTGGACCACGCTTTCATTTTCCTCTGGATTATAGGTGCAGGTGGAATAAACAAGAGTGCCACCAGGATTGAGCAAATCAAACGCTCTCAGGATAAGATCACGCTGCAGTCTGAGTAGCTTTTCACCAGCCGGGAGAGGTGGCCTGATCGTTCCTTGGGCGCCAGCGCGCAAGGTGCCCTCGGCTGAACACGGCACATCCACTAAAATCCGGTCAAAGGTAAATCGTTTGGGCAGGTGTTGGCCTGGATAGCGAACAAGGATGGTATTAGTGACGCCCAACCGTTTCAGATTGGCTCGGAGGGGAATAAGGCGGTTGGGCCTATTGTCGTTAGCGACAATTGTTCCCGTATTTTCCATCAGCTGAGCGAGCAAACTCGTCTTGCTCCCCGGGGCGGCACACATATCCAGCACCACATCTCCCGGCTGGGGACCGAGGGCAAGAGCAGCCAACACCGACGAGAGTGCTTGAGAGTGAAGGTGGCCCAGGGAAAACTCCAGAAGGTGACCAGGCTGGCTCAGGTTTTGGGCGCGGAAAACCATGGGCAGGGGTTTTTCTTGCACGAGAAAGATCCCGCGGTGCTCAAGTCGCACGCGGGTTTCGGTCACACTGGCCTTCAAGGTATTGATGCGCAAGTGCAAAGGGAGAGGATCGGCTAGCTTGCCGCAGAAGGCAGCGAAATCCGGGATCATCGCAGAGTATGAACTAAAGTAGTCTTCAGGAGTCAGGTTGATCATGGGGATTTCTGAACAGAAGATCGCTCTACGGTTCACCGTGATCTTCTAGTTGAGAAGAGTCAGGAGTCAGCCGAGGACCATCCACAGCGGCTGGCGAAGGACCCTGGCGCAGACGACCGATCATCCGTAGAACTACCCCGAGCAAGATGACGGCGCTGATCAAGATGATGAAGTTGGAGGAAAAGAAGGTGAGGATAAACTGATACGGGTGCTTAAGGTCGTAGGCAGCCCGGCACAAAGAGATACCCACAAAAAGAAAAAAGATGGACAGTATCGCGCTGGCAGCGGCTACGGTCCACCAGACCAGCGTCCTTACCATATGATTCTCCCGGTTGCCTCTCGGTCATCAGCAACAGCGGTTTGGTCCTGTCGTTGCGGCAGAATAAAGTAAAAATTGTTTCCGTACTTCTGAGGCTCCACTCCCACTTCACCCCCATGGATCTCAATTATGTGCTTGACAAAGTGCAAGCCGTGGCCCGTGCCTATTTTGAATTCGCTCGCGGGGCTTCTATAGCCCTCATCATAAAGGCGATCACCTTCATCAACTTCTATTGGTGTGCCGGTGGTGAAGACAGTAAATTTTACTCCATTTACACCCTGGTCAAAATGGTCTTTCAAACGTTTCTTGCCATAAGAAACAAACTTGACCCGATAGCCGTACTCGTCTTGGATCTCCTCGGTATACTTAACGGCATTGGAGAAGAAATTGTCATAAACTTGGGCTAAAAGCCCCTTATCAACACCCAGTTCCAGCAGTTCGTCGGGAACTTCATCCAACCTGTTATCCACCTTGATATCTTTTTGTTTGAACTGCGGTAAATAGCGAGCCAGGGTGGGTTCGATGATTTCCGTGCGAAAGTTGCACCGTTGTTTGCGCAGTACATAGGTACCATGCTTAAAGTGGTCACGGCGAAGCAAGGTTTCCAGGTACAGGCTGGTACGTTCGTAATGCCTCTCCATCTCTTTTCTTGATTCATCCTGAGCCTCGAGGTTGTTCCCAAGTGCATGGTAGATTTCCCGCAGCTTTTGGCAGGTCCGATCATCAATCTCTGGACAAAACGATACCAGTTCTCGAACCTTTTCCTGGATCGCGGCCTCCTCCTTGATACTCTTCTTGAGTTTTTTTAAGAACAACCGATAGTAGAGATTAGGAGAGATTACATTGTGATCAATGTCTGCAACCAGTTGGTTAATGAACTTAATATGGTTTAGATTCTGATGGATGAGTTGTTTTTGATGGAGATTGTAGCCGATGCGATTGGTGAATTTCTCGAGAAAAAAACGTTGTTGCTCGCTTATTTTTTCAGCAGAAAATATTTCAAACATACCGAGGATTTCTTTGAGATGCTGAAATGGCAGAAGTTCGCCCACCGCTCTGTTGCCTCGAATGGGGATGACATATGAACTGTCTGTAAAGTAGGGGTCTTCCTGGACCACGACCTCTGGATTACCGGCGGAGAAATCCTTCTCGAGGCCGTTGGTGCTGGAACACATGAGACTAAGGGTTTTGCCGTCTTGATCCAGCAGGTAGAGGCGAGTGTCGAGAGCGAAGAATTCTTTGGGTACAAGGGCGCAGACGAGATAGAGATTGTCCAAGGTGGTATATTCTTGAGCCAGGTCAAAAAAGGAGGCAAAGGCCTCTTCCTGAAGGCGCTCGAAGTTGTAAAGAGTATAGCTTTCTTGCTTTTCTCGTATTCTGGCGCGCACACTTTCCATTTTACTGCTGTGCATTTGACCCCCTCTGTTTTGACCTCTAGCCCGGATATTTCATGAATCACTTGCTGCGACCACGGATATGGCCGTCCTTCCTGGCGTCCTCGGGTGTCGGTCCCTGCGACGTACCGTCCAGGTACGCCTCGGAACCAACACCCTGCGGTTGCCCGGTGGCACGCCCATCTTCGTGGTCTCGCGACAGCAATGCATGAAATATCCGGGCTAGGGCAAGAACCTGGGTTCTTGGTCTTGCCTCAATTCAGGTACTTACGTTAGTGCTCCAATCACACAATCGGAGAAAATATCCTATTGAGATCTCTCATTTATAAAGTTCCGAAGGGAGGAATTCAAGCTTAAAAGTCGCTGAGTGCTTTGCTGGGGATGCTTGTCTGTAGGGATGGGGGGTTGCTATTTTTGTTGGCTCGAGAGAGGTAAAGGTAGTGTTATTACGAGGCTGGCGCGCTGGTCGTTGCCGTTCCTGATGACCACGTTACCACCATGTTGACTAATAATTTGCTGAGAAAGAGGGATGCCGATTCCACCGTCAAAGGCGGGCTCACGGTAAAAAGGGAAAAACATCTGACATGCATCGAGAGGTCCGTGATTGAGATGTATGCCATCAATTTCGATAATCACATACCTATGATTGGGGGCAGAGGTGATGGTGAGCTCACCACCGCCTTCCATACCTCGTATGGTGGTTTTTATGATGGAACGGAGGCCCTCTTCAACCAGGTGTCGATCCAATTCTAACTCAGGTATCTTGTTGCTCAGTCTCGTGATGACCTGAATTCCCATATGATGGAATTCGTGGTTTAGTTGGTTGAGAACCTTGGTAAGGATTGCATTGATATCGGCGGGAGCTGGGTGCAATCTTATGCGCTTGAACCCATCCAAAACTCGATTGACAGTCTCTTCCAGCCTGGATACCTCCTTCAAGATAATCTCCAGGTGGGCGCGACCTGGATCATCCGAAGTCATTCGTCGGTCGAGCAAGCGGGCAAAACCGCCAATGGAGGTCAAGGGGTTCCGAATCTCGTGGGCGACGCCCAGAGACATGTCGTTTAGGACCTTTATTCTTTCTGTGAGTATCAACTGATCTTCCAAGTGTTTTCTGGCAGTGATGTCAAAGATGAAGCCGTCGATACATTGAATCCTGTTGTTGTGGCTAATTGGGATGGTGTGGTTAATGATATGACGCACCGTCTGATCACGGTGGATAATTCGGTATTCCAGGGTAAGACCTTTGCCCTCTTCCAAGTAGAGTTCTCTGCTGTGGCGAACTCGTTGCCGATCTTCGGGATGGATATGGTTGTCCCAGAAAAGATTGTCTTTCTGGACTTCCTCGTCACTGTAGCCAAAGACCTTCAGGCAATAAGGGCTGATGTAAAGGGTGCGCAGTTGGTTGTCCAGGCTATAGGCCACCACGGGCGCGTTTTCGAATAACCGCTGGTATCGTTGTTGGCAGTCTTCCGCCTCTAAGGTTGGCTCCGGATCGGTTCGGCCATTGAAATTGATACTTGGGTGCAGAGGAGATCCCATGAGGTTTTTTCCGGAATCAGATCTGTTGACTTAGGTATATATCCGATAATATTGGTTGGTTCTAGCGGCGAAGTGTAAAATATTTTTTCGCGATTCACAAGAGAAAAATGAAAAAAAGGTTGAAATAACCGAATTTTATTATCAACAGAATAATTAACAGGTTTTGAACATTGGTTCGTGGTCCTTTGTCCCTGACTCGTCCTCCAGTGTCAGTTGGAGATCAGATTTCATATTCTGAGAGACAAATTGAACAGGACTTTCCCCAAAAATGTTATGAGCGACACAGGCCAAAGGGGAAGGCTCGTCCACAACGAGCAATTCGCGCCATTTTATGGCAGTGTAGCTTTTGAAGATGCACCAAATCTTCATGCTGGCTCTAGCCAAGCTGAGATGCGTAAAGAGATGAGGCTCAGATGCTCGTTGTTTCGCAGCCTCCCCCATTGGCCTTCCTGGTGTTTCTTCTGAGTGACTGGTGGGAGGCCTGTGCCACTTCCGCAGCTGTGGGTGGGGGAGCCCCTGGCCCCGTTCCAAAGGAACGGGGAACAGGGAGGGGGCGCCTTCCCCCACACGCAGCTGCGCTTGAAGTGACCAGGACGGAGCCTTGGAACGACAGAAGAAACACCAGGAAGACATCTTCATTTCCACATGAGACCTCAGCTCGGCAATAGCTTCAATGTATAAGCAGCAACCATCCATTCTTGGGGAAACTCCTGACAAATTGGACCATTTTTCCTGAGATTTGATATGATACGCTTAGTGTCACCTATGATCTCGGTGATCTCTGCGGTTAAAATACCACGTCATTATTCCAGAGGAGGTGTACCATGGCCACCCTCACGAATCTTTTCTCAGAACTAACACTTGGAAAACACACATTGAAAAACCGTCTAACCATGGCGCCGCTCTATCTGGGCTATGCCGGCGAAGGTGGAACGGTGAGTAAACTGTTGTTGGATTACTACCGTGCCATGGCCCAGAGCGGTGTAGCCATGGTGGTGGTTGAGAATGCCACTGTTGACCACCCCAACGGCAGCGGTTCCAATCGAACAATAAGAGCGGATACTGACGATAATCTAGAGGGATTGGCACAGCTTGCTGCAACCATAAAGCAAGAAGGGCCTTTGGCTTGCCTGCAAATCAACCATGCGGGACGTTTTGCCGGGACACCGGAGCCGGTGGCACCCTCCTCTGTGGAGACATTTGGTGGTATCCCCAAAGCGCTGAGCAAGAAGGAGATGGAGGGACTGGCAGATAAGTTCGCCCATGCGGCTCTCCGAGTGAAGAAAGCCGGATTCGACATGGTGGAACTGCATGGTGGCACCGGTTATCTACTGGCCCAGTTTGTTTCACCGAGGACCAACAAAAGGGAAGATGAATACGGCGGTTCCCTGGAACATCGCCAAAGGTTCCCATTGGAGGTAGTGGCCACCGTAAAGGAAATAGTTGGAGATTATCCGGTGGGCTATCGATTCTTGGCGGACGAATGGTTGCCTGATGGTCTCAAGCTGGAGGAGTCGACCAGGTTTGCCAAAGCGCTGGCGGCTGCCAGTATAGCGTATATCTCGGTTATGGGTGGAACCTATGAATCCTTTTTCTTACCGGAAATTGTGGAAAAGTCGAAAAATAAGGGTTACATGGTTGACCTGGCTGCGGCCATCAAAAAGGAGGTAAAGGTTCCGGTCATAACCGCTGGCAGGATTGACACCGGCGAAGTGGCGGAGCATGTTATCAGCAGCGGGCAGGCGGATTTGATTGGGCTGGCGCGGGTTTTGTGGACAGTTCCACAATGGCCTGAAAAGGTGAAACAGGGCAGAGAAAACGAGATCCTGCATTGCGATCCTGAATGTGACACCTGTACTCAATTGGTAATGAAGGGGAAACCTGCCTTCTGCGTACGCTGGCCGCACGAAAAAATGAGCGCCTGGAAGGAGAAGTTTGTATAAATCACGTACAGAACAGCAAGCTCACTATTAGCGAGATCGGTTCTTTCCAGGTGAAAGGGTTTTTTGTCAGTGGTCCGTCGCATAAAATCGCATAGCGCATAGAGCAAAGCGTAAAACCTCAAATGCAAAACCGCTATGCGCTCTCCGCTTTGCGGAGAAGCAAGTGAGATCAACTGACAACTGACGACGGAC
>PPDG01000634.1 GCA_002899795.1 Desulfobacteraceae bacterium
AAATGTCGCACCCATGTCTTCGCCTCTTCGTGTCCTTCTTGCACCCGCACCTGATATTCTCCATAGATGGTTTGCAACATTTCGTAGCAGATGTTCTGAACCTTCCACAAATCCACTTGAAAAGGCAGGCTACTCACCAGTGTCGTTGCGTCCTCCAGTCTCTGCAACACGCCAAAATCGCTGGGATCAGCAGCGAGTTGCGCAGCCAGACGCTCAAGGGTCTTCCTTAGGCCGAATTCAAGCGAAGTTGTCTCAAGAGAAATCCCTTCCAGTCTAGCCTCCCGCAATAGATTTTCAATGTGGGCCAGATTTAGTTCTTCGTTTTCAAAAGCTCGCTGAAGGTCTGCATTCAAGACGAACTCTGCTGCTCTGTATAGTGCCTTGGGTGGAGGGCCACTCGCTTCTTTGAGGAACCGCAATAACGGGCCATGATGTTCGTAAAGTTGCCGGTAGGCTGCCTCTGCTTCCTCCAGAGGGTTCTGCAAAACGAGTTCAAGTATCTTTCGTTGTGCATCCGGGAAAAGAGTCTTGAGGTTATAAGTGGAACCAGCGAAACTTTTGTCCAACACTCGAATTGTCTGGGTCAGATCAGCGCTGACAAAGGCGGCGATCAACTCCTTGGTCGCTTCTTCGTATGAACTATGGTCTGAAAACTCTCTTACTCCCACGGTCAGATTGTGGTTGCCAAGGTGGAGCACAACATAACCGAACAAGGAGGACTCCCCGGTGATATCCGATGTAATTCTGGCCTTGCCTAAGATGAGCTTGGCCGTTCCGGTCTCGTAGCTTTGATGATCGTGCTTTTCTGCAGTGTAGCAGTAGACTTTTGCTTGCTCAGGATAATCATTAAACAAGGCCTCTGCTCCGTAGTGCACGCCCACTCTGGACAGATCAAAGACGAACGGCTTTATCAACTGCTCATAGATTTGACGACCATCCTCAAACTGGGTACGATTGCTTTTTGCTCGTCCGAGTATTTCCAGAAAGTCAGACTCCAGGCTATTGCCGAAGATCTCCTGGGCGAGTTGCAGACAGCGGGCTGCATAGCTCATTACCTGAACCGTCTCAATTCCTGCCAGATCGTCAAAAAACCAGCCGCAGCTGGTATACATGAGCATGGCATGGCGCTGCAGCTCCAGGAGCTTCAGGACCGTGACCGTATCCGTATCAGAAAGCGACCGTCGGGCATGCTTTGTCAGGAACTTATCTATGACTACCGACGAACGATCTAAAACCACTTCAACGTAGTCATTCCTCGCCGACCAGGGATCATGTAAGAGCTCATTTGCCTTGTTTTCGAAGTCAGCGGCAACGGCATCACGTAGCCAATCTAAAGATTCTCGTAAAAAACCCCTCCAGGCTTGATTCCACTCCGGGTGCCCACCAATATGACAACCACAGTCGTTGCGCCATCGCTCGACCCCGTGAGAACAACTCCAGGAAGAGTTTTCAAATATTTCAACTTCGTGAGTGGGGGGATGTAGCGCTAGGTATTCACCATAATTAGTGAGACGGGCCAACTCTTTCGTCTCAATGTAATTAAGGACAAAAGCGAGGGCCATGTCTCCGAAACGATGGTGATGGCCGTAAGTCTCACCGTCTGTGGCAATGTGAGACAGCTGTGGCCAGTTACGTTCGTCTGAAAAACCATCCAGTAGTCTTCTGGCAAACGCCTCTCCATCCTTCAATACTCTTTCGAAGGCCACGGCACGAGACATCGGCCCGTTATAAAAGAATATGGCAATAGTTCTCCCTGAAGGCAGTCGAAGTGTGTAGGCCATGGTGGGGTCGATTCTTTCTCTACCCACATCCACCCACTCCCCTTCATGCATCTGCTTCACTCTCAGGGCTTGCCTCGAAGCGAGAATGGTAAAGCGAATTTCCAACTCTGCTAGTATCTCCAAGCTTTCGAGATCAACTGCGGTCTCAGGAAGCCACATACCCTCTGGCTCGCG
This sequence comes from Desulfobacteraceae bacterium, assembly GCA_002899795.1. Classification (GTDB taxonomy): domain Bacteria; phylum Desulfobacterota; class Syntrophobacteria; order BM002; family BM002; genus BM002. The sequence goes on from PPDG01000634.1 coordinate 1,956, forward strand.
GCCGAAGCGATACTGAAAATCTCTAATGCCCCATAACACCTGGGTGTACTTGTCTCTCCTGTTTGCCAGCGGTAGAATCATATGATTGTAAGCCTGAGCCAGGGCTGAACCGTGTCCAGAATATATCTGCTGGCTCTGACGATCAGCCTCCACGATGGCGCCATATACCTCTGGGTCATTGACCTCCAACCAGCTCAACAAGGTTGGGCCAAAATTAAAGCTGATTTTGGCGTAGTTGTTCACGATCTTCTCGATCCGCCCCTGTTGGTCTAGAATGCGGGAGTTCGAGTTGGGCGCGTAGCACTCTGCCGTAATTCTCTCGTTCCAGTCGTGATACGGGTGGGCCTCATCCTGCTGCGGAATTGCCTCGAGCCAGGGGTTTTCCCGCGGCGGCTGATAAAAATGGCCGTGGATGCAGATATAACGTTCCATAATAAATGTCCGTTGTCAGTAGTCCGTTGTCCGTTGTCAATTCATTCAAATAGTCAAGGCAGCTCATAGCGACAGATCTCCCGAATAACGATACGGTCTGCTGCTCGCTGCCTGCTGCCTGCTGTATTTCCCTATGCTCTATGCTCTATGCTCTATGCCCTCCGCAATCCGAAATCCGAAATCCGCAATCTCAACTCTCCCCCTCACTCTTGAAAAAGACTGCCCCTAGGGGCGGCAGGGTGAGTTTCAAGGAGTACGGCCGCCCGTGTATTTCAATGGGAACGGCTTCAATCCCGCCGAAATTGCCATGACCGCTACCACCGTATTCCTCAGCATCACTATTGAGGATTTCTTGCCAAAGTCCCCCTCTGGGTACCCCCACTTGGTAGTTATATCGGGGCGTCGGTGTGAAGTTTAAAACGGTGAGCATGATTTCACTTGTGGATCTACTTTTGCGAATGAGGCTGAGGGTGCTTTGCTGCGTGTCATTGCAGTCGATCCATTCAAAGCCTGCCGGATCGAAGTCAAGTTCATAGAGAGCCTTTTCAGTGCGGTAAGTCCGATTCAATTCTTTCACCCAGCGCTGCAATCCTGCATGCAACGGAAGTTCAAGCAGGTGCCAATCCAAGCTCTCTTCGTGATACCACTCATTCCACTGGCCGAATTCACCCCCCATAAACAGCAGCTTTTTGGCTGGTTGAGCGTACATGTGTCCAAACAGAAGTCGTAGGTTGGCAAATTTCTGCCAATCGTCTCCCGGCATCTTCCCCAAGAGCGAGCCTTTACCGTGCACTACCTCATCGTGCGACAGCGGCAAAACAAAGTTCTCATTGAAGGCATACAAGAGTCTAAAGGTCAACTGGTTATGGTGATATTTCCGGTAGATGGGATTTTTGGACATGTAGACCAAGGTGTCGTGCATCCAGCCCATGTCCCATTTCATACCAAAGCCAAGACCGCCCACATAGGTAGGCCTGGAAACCATGGGCCAGGAAGTTGATTCCTCGGCTATGGTCTGAACATCAGGGTAGGTGGAGTAGATCTCCTCATTGAGACGGCGCAGAAAAGAGATGGCACCAAGGTTCTCGCGGCCACCATACTCGTTTGGAATCCACTCGCCTTCCTTGCGGGAGTAGTCGAGATAGAGCATGGAAGCAACTGCGTCAAAGCGTAAGCCGTCAGCGTGGTAGGTCTCCAGTCAAAAGAGGGCGCTGCTTATGAGAAAGCTGCGCACCTCGGACCGTCCATAGTTGAAAATAAAACTTTTCCAATCGGGGTGAAACCCTATTTGGGGATCAGAATGTTCATACAGATGGGTGCCGTCAAAATAGCCGATTCCATGCTCGTCGGTTGGGAAATGCGATGGCACCCAATCCAGAAGCACACCAATATCGTGCTGGTGCAAGCAATCTATCAAATACATGAAATCCTGCGGGGTTCCGTGCCTGCTGGTGGGCGCGAAGTATCCTCTCGTCTGGTAGCCCCAGGAGCCATAAAAAGGATGCTCCATAACCGGAAGAAACTGCACATGGGTGTACCCCATCTGCTGGACATACTCTGTCAATTTGACAGCGAGTTCTCTGTAGGTGAGCCAGCGATTGCCCTGCTCGGCCAGGCGCATCCATGAGCCCAAGTGGACCTCGTAGATGGATATGGGAGCGTCTGAGGAGTTGTGATTGCCCCGTTTTGCCATCCATGCCTGGTCATTCCAGGTGTACTCCAAGTCCCAGACGATGTTGACGGTCTCTGGGGGCGTGTCATTGTAGATGCCGAAAGGATCGGCTTTATCCACCCGGTAGTCATTGTAGCGGGAGACAATATGATACTTGTATCGGGCACCTTTGACTGCCTCAGGTATGACCCCTTCCCAAATCCCAGAGCGGTCTTTGGGCTTAAGCGGATGGGTCCTCTTGTTCCAATCGTTGAAATCGCCGATAACGCTAACCTGCTCTGCATCAGGAGCCCAGACTGCAAAGTATGTCCCCTGCCCTTCTCCTGCAGATAACAGGTGCGACCCCAGCTTTTCGTACAAGCGAAAATGACTCCCTTCGTTGAAGAGGAAAATGTCCTGCTCACTAAGCAGGGTGACCTCTTCAATAGACTTAGTCATGATTCATTCTCCTGGTGTTTTCCACCGGCAAATTGGCGGGCAGTGCCCGCCATGTATAAAACTCCAGCTTTGTTAGTTGGATCATAGTAATAAGGAAACCAGGCAATTACCATACCAGATTGGCGAACAGATTTTAAAGCACCAGCAATCGTCATGCCAGACACAGCTCAGTGGTTACCCTACGGTTACTGAAATGCCTAAACTGTCTAAATTGAGCTAAAATGTCTAAAATTATAAGGACACATTGCTAAAAAAGAGTATATGAGACGAAAAGCGTTCGCCGCGTCTCCGTTTCTCCGCGTCCCCGCGTCCTCCACATCTGCCTGGTGCTTGGTGCCTACTAATGCAGTGTGGGCATTGCCCACCCTTTACATGTTCTACCCTGCACCGACCCGTAGTTTCACCGCAAACAGGGGCGGAAGTCCAGCTTTAATGATAGCTGACGCAACTTTTTCCACATCGTAGTCAAGCCGCATGAATCGGCTTTTGATTTCAGTGTTATCCACATCAATAAGGACAAATCCGGTCTGGGGGTTGTCGTCTTTGGGTTTGCCCACGCTACCGGCATTGATGAATACCTTACCGTCAAGTTCCCGCCTGAACGGTTTGTGAGTATGTCCAAAAATAAGTACGTCGGCATCAGCCTTCTTTGTCATCCGACGGTAGAATTTCTCACTTCTCTCTTCATACCAGTAGAGGTTGTTGGCCATAGGTGTGGCATGGAAGATGTGAATTCTTTTCCCTGCTGCCTCGAGCCGAATGGAGAAAGGTAAATCTTTCATGTATTTCTTGTTTTTAGAGCTGGCATGAGCCTTGGTCCACTCAAAGGAGACATGGGACAACTCTGCTTGCACGGGATCTTCGTATTTACAGCCGCAATCCTCAGTTTCATGCGCCACATTGAAGTCATAGTTCCCCTGAACACCCTCTATCCTGTGCTCGATCATGAACTCGGTGACCTCATTTACAAAAGGCGCGTAGCCGCCCAGATCGGCCAGATGAATAATCCTGTCCGGTTCATGACGCATTGCTTCCTCGTAGCAGCGCTCCAGGGCCGCTATGTTTGCATGAACATCACCGAAAACAATCAACCTCATAGCAACATATCCCTAGTCCGGATATTTCATGAACTGCCTGCGCCGAGCAAACCTTTAATCCCTTTATTGAGGTTTTAGCTACTTACAATCGCCAAGGCGTTTGCCGGTGATGTGATTTACCATTTTCATCTCTGAATAGTCCATTGACATCTCGACCGTACCTTCAAAGCGGTTTCCTTTGTAAGTTATTTTGCCGTTAGCTATCGCGTCACCGCCGTGGCCGTGGCACTTCATGACCCAGGTCACGGTATCTCCGACCACCTTGCTTTGAGTGATTTGGCACTCCCCTCCTTGCTGAGAACCCTGCGGAACAAAATCCTTTTTTGTCATGCACTGGGTATATGTCACCGGCGGCATACTCGTAGTCATCCCCTGCATCTCCATTCTCGTGGTAATCTCCCAGTTGCCCTCCTGCATATTCGGCACCGAGCCGGCAAAAGAAATTGAAATAGTAGCCAATAGAATTACTGAAATCGCAAGTAGTTTTTGTAACATCAGCGTCCCTCCCATTCTTAAAGTAGATTGATCATCATGAATGCTTTTGTAGGAGCAATGTCCCCTCCGGGGCGTAGGCCCCTCTGGGCCGGAGGCTCGTTGCGATTGTTCCCTAGTGACCATGGACTGCCGCTTGCTCGAACCAGTCTCGCAACTGACTCTCTCTCGGAAAGCGGCCGACACTCTTCACCTCACCATTGATCACCAGGGCCGGCAAACCCACCAATCCGTAAGAAGCAATCTCTTCGAGATCCCGGACATGTTCCACACTACCAATTATATTCTCGGTTTCCATAACTTGATAGACCATTTGCTCCAACTTTTCACAGTTGGGGCACCCAGGTCCAAGCACCTTGACTTCAAGACCTTGCGGTTTTTCAGCCTCAATGGGTTCTCCCATGTGTTTCCTATACTCCCTGAGGAAAGCTTTGGCGTATTCGGACTCGGCCTTCGGGGGGATGTAGTTCTTGGACTTAAGTTGCTCCAGCAAGTACTGGGCTACTTCGTCATCTGAAGGCAGACTAAGCTCAACCGCCTCTTCCAATGCAGCCTTCAGCCCCACGATCCCTACGGCGAACTTGCCAACCTTGATCTTGACAACTTCGTCTTGCTCCGCCACAGTAAATCCCTTTGGTTAGTTTAGCCGGTTACGCCAGTTAGATATGATGTCGAGCAGGAGTTCGCTCCTATGTTGGCATAAGGCGCAGGGCACAAGGCTCTAGGCAAAAAAGACTTCCACATATTACCATCTTCTTTCGCCCTGCAACTCGAACCTTCTGTCTTTTCCTACCCTGCCTGCTGTACTCTGCCTGCTTGACATTACGCTATGCGCTATGCGCTTCGCGCTTTGCGCCTTTTGACCACGGACAACAGACAACTAACAA